>SLGL01000119.1 GCA_007123785.1 Balneolaceae bacterium | reverse complement strand
GAATGAAGGCAGAGGATTCTTCAACACCGCCCACTCCTTGCCATTGGTCGGAGTAGCTTTGCGTCAGGGTATCAACGCGGGATGATGTAGATTCTTGTATAAAATCGGTTGTCATAATTTGCCTGATGTTTGCAACTGTAACCGCTTGTATCGTTTAACGATGTCCATCATCCAGAGTGCCAGCCCGATAAATCAGATCACTGCAGGATAGAAAATAATGCGCAGCTCGGGCGCCGTGAGATCACTGAAGGCCGGGTTGCCCTCTGCACCGGGATGCAGGCTTGGCAGCTGCCTGGGAATGATATAGAGTAAAAACGGTATAGTTGTAATCCCGAAAATATTATATACCGCTGAAATTTTTGCCCGCTTTTCCGGATCGTTAAATGCTGACCTGAGAATAAAGTAAGCCACAAATATCAGCATAGCAAGTGCTGAAAGATTCATCCGCGGCTCGGAGAAAGTCCACCAGGTTCCCCAGGTGAAACGTGCCCAGAGAGCGCCGGTAAGCAGTCCGCAGATACCGAAAACCAGGCCCACAGCCGTTGCCGTTTCCGCTTTCATGTCCCAGTCGAGTGTTTCGTCGTTCAGGTAGCGGATACTATAATAAAAGGCCATCACAAAAGCTACCATCATCGTAAACCACATGGGCACATGCAGAAACAGATTCCGGGCCGATTGCTCAAGAATGGGTATTTCGGGTATCCGGATCAGAAAGCCGACAGTGATGACGATTGTCATCCACACAGCAACAATGTACTTCCATGTTTTCACGATCGGAGCCTGTTTTGAATTAATTATCAGCTTCTAAAGATAGAAATAATGAATGACTTTTTTATGAATAGATTATGAAATGGAGCAGGATATCTGAAATGTCCCCGATGACATTGCTGAAAATGATTTTTCTGAATGGCAAGTTTCTGTGATTCGTTATATTCACCAAGGAAAACATAACCATAAACCATCTATTCATAATGTCTGAAAAATCAATTCAGCTGGAACCAGATTTGAAAGTCCATTTTTGGTGGTTTCTCGCCGGTGTTTTACTAATACCCCTTTTTGGAATTGGCTTATATATCATCTACAAGAAGAAAAAAGAGCTCTCCGAAACCCGCTATAAAGTAACCAACCTTACGATCACTGTGGTTGACCCTGAATATACCGAAACGGTTGATTTGAAAAATATCCGTTCGATCGATATTCAGCAGCGGTGGATCGATAAAAAATTTGGCCTCGGAAAACTCCTGATTCGGACAGACAGCCGTACACTTACCCTGTCTGGCATGAAAAATCCCGAAAAACTGTCTGAAATGATTCTGACAGCGGCTGAAACCGAACGCATGCGGCTGCAGAAACTGAAGGAGAAAAAAACCAAAGAACCGGAATCGAAACCAGGAACCAAAGACCGCATGAATTACCTTACCGGCCTTTGGCAGCAAGGACTGATATCCGAAGAGGATTTTGAAAAAGAACGAAAACATTTTGAATCTTAACCGCTAACCTGCAAAATTCACCATAACCGATCCCATGAAAATTCTTACGCCTCCTTTTTTAATCCTGCTGAGCTTTACCTTTCTGTTTTACTGTGAAACAGAAAGCGCTCTTAACCTCGAAAACTCCCCTGTTAAAAGTGAAATTATTCTCCAAACCACCAGTACCTGGGATGGAACCGCACTGCAATACCCTGAAGGGGAAGCTGAAGTTACTGCGTTGCGTATTGAAATAGAGCCGGGCGGAGAAACGGAATGGCACCATCACCCGGTACCTTCATTTGCATACATTTTGCAAGGCACACTTGAGGTGACACTTGAAAACGGTGAAACGGAGCGTATTTCCGAAGGACAGGCCGTTGCCGAAGTCGTTAACACAATTCATAACGGACGAAATGTGGGAGACGAACCGGTTAAACTTGTTGTATTTTACACAGGAGCTGTTGGAAAAGATTTGACAGTGATGGAGGAGTGAAGTTTTTGCTGATTTAGTTTTTTACCCGCATCCAGTTAACAAGGCTTTGAATCGTAAATCTTGCTCTTATATCCTGGAAAACCCATCCCTAATGATTGGCCGATATCCGGTTTTAAGGAAAGATATAACCCATTGCACGAAATTTGTAAACTACCCCAGAATCAGCCCCAAAGCGGGTGGCATATCAGTAACTCCGGGTGAAGCCCTTTTTGCAGAACCCGGGGGAAAGAGGCTGACATTACCCATTTAATACAGATATTTAAATTAAATTTAATGTAGCACAACGTTTTAAGGTGTTAAACAGATTTGTTGTACAGGAGTGATCAAAGATGCGGTCCCATGGCCTGGGTAACCCAGCCGACAAATTTACGCCAGACTGAACGGTTGTGAAAATCTTCGAGGGTATAAAGACGTGACTGTTCCAGGTCTTTTTCAAAGTGGCGGATTCGTTCACTGGCAAAATCGCGATCCAGTATGTTGAGGTTCGTTTCATCATTAATGCGGAAGGAGCGGTTGTCGAAATTGGCCGAGCCAATGCTCACAAAGGCATCATCTACAATCAGCAGTTTCGAGTGGTACATAGCAAACTGATATTCATAAATTTCCACACCAGCCTCTAAAAGCTTTCCCCAGCGGTTCTTGGATGCATAGCGGAAATAAGCCTGATCGATAGCCGGGCCTGGAACGATCATCTGCACTCTCACACCCCTGCTCGATGCATCTGCAAGAATATCCAGAAAATCATGATCCGGAAAAAAATAGGCCGTATTTATTCGGATCGACTCCCTCGCTGCTGCAATCACATAGAGATACATTTTACGGATCATCTTCTGTCCCTCCCTGGGATGGCTGGTGGTTACCTGCATTCTTTTATCTCCGCTGGCCTCAAGTTCGGGATAATAAGCGGAATTTGTCAGAAGCTTGCCGGTTGCCGCCACCCAGTTTTCCGAAAAAGCGCGCTGAAGTTCATTTACAGCAGGTCCGGTTATTTTGTAATGGTAATCCCGGAATCCGCCCTCTTCAACAGGTATACGCCAGTCATCCCCAATATTGACTCCCCCTGTAAACGCGGTTTTACCATCAATCACAAAGAGCTTTCTGTGTGTGCGGTGGTTAAACCTGGATAGATGATACCAGGAAGGCTGCCGCCACCTTATCACCTCCACACCGGCTTCCTCCATCATTCTTATCTGTTCCCGTGTCGCTTTCCGGGACCCGACATAATCCATCAAAAAGTGAACATTTACACCTCTTTCGGCAGCTTTTGCGAGTTCTTCGGCGAAAGGTGTGCCGGCCTGTTCACCCCAGAAATTGTAGGTTTCTTTAGTGATGCTGTACTCGGCATTTCGGATCGATTCGAGCATCTTGTCAAAAATGGATTCACCGTCATCCAGGATTTCGATGCTGTTTCCCCCTATCCAGTTTCGCCCAATCAGCAGCCCCGATTCATTTAGAAATCCTATCTCATCAACCGAATAATCGGTGAAGACAGGTTCCGTAACCCGTTTGTCTTTAGGCGTTGCATTGAAGTATAAAATTCCACCAGCTATATAGAGAATAAAAAGCAGAACTACAGCGAGCGGAATGAACCAAATGTTCAGTCTAAGTTTCATCAAAAATAGATACCCATCAAAATCAGAATGACCAGTAGAATATAGCCTGCATTATCAAAACACAGTTTATTGGCGAATAACGTTTAATAGAATCCCTGTGCCAGGCAGGCAATTAAACCTGTTTAAACAACGAACTATAGAAGGCAAATCGTTTGAACTTTTTTGAAGGCCATACTCATCGTTAGTTTACGATTTGAAAGACTCCTTTGGCGCGCATCAGTTATTGGGGTATTTCCACTAACTTGTGCCATGTCAACAGTAAAATGACGGTGGGAGTCATCAGACGAGTCGATCTGAGATCATCACAATCATCATACATGGTTCATTTTTCG
>SLGL01000008.1 GCA_007123785.1 Balneolaceae bacterium | reverse complement strand
GAACACAGGCTTTGCTCAGATAGGCACTGACGGCGGCTTGAAGCCGTTTTTTCTTGTTCGGCCCTCCCCTGGCACTGATCTTACCAACGGTGCGCATCAGCCCCTTCAGGGTGCGTTTCCAGTGTTTGCCCTTGCGCCAGCCTGCCACGGGTAACCTCCCGGCAATATCGATGCATTTGCGCGCGCTGTCCCACAGCAGGTTATAATCGGTAGGAAAATGCACATCGGTCTCCACCACAAAGCTATCGGTCTTAAAGCGCAAGGCATCGGCCTCTTTTTTTTTAAACACCTGATGGCCAACTTCCACAATCACATCGTTGATCTGCCGCAGCAACGCCTCGTCCAACAAGGTTACATTGTCATAGATGTTTTGGTGGGGATTTCTACCTGGTCGATGGGCGTACAGCCCAAGGTCATTTGGGCCTCGAATCGCTTGCCCATATGGGGAAAATGAAATGATTTCTTGTTCGAATCGGAACCCCGAAAGGCACCTGTAGAGCACCTGAGGGCAGGTTGGCTAAATATACCCGATTCGATTCAAATCTGCCATGACTAAAAAATCTCCCTTAACAGGGTAATATCCCGTGAAATCCTATTCCTCTTGGCAGTCGATTCCCTTTTTGATACATTATGGCTCGGTTCAATAAACTCCCGCAGTAAACCAATTTTACGAACCCGGAAAACAAATATTTTCGAAACAGTCTTCAATAATTTATGAACGCTTCCCAATCCTGCATCAGCGATCTGAAACAAACCATCAAAGGCGATATTCTTGACGACAGCCATTCACTTGGAATGTACTCTACCGATGCGAGTGTTTACCAGATCAGGCCAATTGTTGTGGTTTTACCCCTGGACGAAGAGGATGTAAAAAAAGCAGTCGCCATCGCCAGAGTGTATAAAATTAAAATACTTCCCAGGGGAGGCGGAACCAGTCTTGCAGGACAAACTGTTGGTGAAGCGATGATCCTGGACTTCTCCAAATATATGAACCAGGTACTTGAGATCAACCCAGAGGAGCGATGGGTCAGGGTTCAGCCCGGAATTGTGCTTGATGAACTGAATCATCAGCTTAAAAAACACAACCTTCATTTTGCACCGGATCCGGCCACAGCCAGCCGTGCAAATGTGGGTGGTATGATCGGCAACAACTCCTCCGGCACAAAAAGCATTCTGTACGGGAAAACGGTGGATCACGTTTTGGAAGCGCGTGTCTTGCTGGCTGATGGAACCGAACTTCAACTGAAAGAACATGCACCCGATAATTACAGTGCAATTGAAAAAAAAGGCACTCGTGAAGGAGAGATATATCATCAATTTCGAAAGATTATTGATGAGAACCGGAATGAAATCAAACAGCGCTTTCCAAAAGTAATGCGCCGTGTTGGCGGATATAATTTTGATGAATTTATCCACACCAACAACTGGAATTTATCGAAGTTAATTACGGGAAGTGAAGGTACACTTGCGGTGACTCTGGATGTTAAACTAAACCTTGAGCCGCTCCCAAAATATAAATCCGTCGTAGTTGTACATTTTTCGGAATTGAACCAGGCTCTTCACGCTGTTCAGCCTATTGTGGGATTTGGACCGGCTGCAGTTGAAATTCTGGACCGCACTGTGCTAAAAATGAGCCGCGAAAACCTGATGACCCGCCATCACTGCCATTTCCTGGAAGGAAATCCGGAAGCGATTCTTATCACCGAGTTTTACGGTAACAAGTCCGCGGATGTGGTAAAGCGTCCGATGCAGATGATCAGCAAACTGCAAGAGCTGGGACTCGGCTACGCCTACCCTCTTTTTCCCGAGGGTAAAGTGTATGAGGATGTCTGGATCGTTCGCAAAAAAGGCCTTGGATTGATGCTCGGCATCAAAGGCAACAAAAAGCCGCTGCCATTCATTGAGGATGCAGGTATTCCGCTGAATGTGCTGCCGGAATACATCGAAGATGTGTTGGCGATTTGTAAAAAATATAACACAGAAGTTGCTATGTATGCACACGCCAGTGTTGGTGTTATTCATGTGCGGCCGATTCTTGATCTTCGACAGGAACAAGATATCCAAAACTTCCAGCATATTGCCGATGAAACCTTCGAGCTGGTGATGAAAGTGGGGGGCTCCTGGAGCGGAGAACACGGCGACGGACTGGTGAGAAGCGCCTACAACGAACGCTTTTTCGGCACCCAACTTTACAACGCCTTCAGACAACTGAAAAACCTTTTCGATCCGGATAATCTGATGAACCCAGGGAAAATTGTGGATGCACAACCCATTATCCAAAACCTGCGTTACGGTACAGAATACACCGATCAACCTGTAAAAACAGAATATATATACCGACAAGAGAACAGTTTCCGCGAATCGGTTCACATGTGTACAGGTGTTGGTGAATGCCGTAAAATGCTGGGTGGAACAATGTGCCCCAGCTTTAAAGCCACACGGGATGAAGAGCACTCCACACGTGGACGCGCTAACGCACTCAGGCTGGCCATGTCGGGACAGCTCGGAAAAGAGGGCCTTGCCAGCGAGCGGCTGAAGGAAGTGCTGGATCTCTGTCTCTCTTGTAAAGCATGTAAATCGGAATGTCCCAGCAGCGTGGATATGGCCAAAATGAAGAGTGATGTAATGCAGATCTACTACGACAAACACGGCACCGGACTGCGCGAAAAACTCATCCAAAACTCATCCAATGCGGCATCCCGATTGGCTGGAAAACTTGCTGGTTTGGTGAATAAGGTGCAGGCATCCGCACCCTTCCGTCACGCCCTGGAAACCTTTGCCGGATTCGATCGGCGCAGGACTCTTCCCTCCTACACATCCGAGCCGTTTTACCGATGGTATGAAAATCTGAACGGTTCCCGCTTCCGAAGTGACAAACAGGTAGTACTTTTTGCCGATACCTACCTCAATTACCATGAACCGGAGATCGGGAAATCGACCGTTAAACTACTGAACGATTGCGGTTATGAAGTGATCCTGGCCAATGTGGGATGCTGCCAGCGCCCCAAAATTTCATCCGGTTTCCTGAGAGAAGCCAAAAAAGAGGGAGCCAGTACACTTGAAGGGCTCAGGCCGTACATTAACCAGGGGCTTACGGTAGTAGTGTGTGAGCCGAGCTGTGCATCCGCACTGAATAACGATTTCCCCGACCTGATTGATGACGAAGCGTTCGCTTCCAAACTTAAGCAACAGGTGATGATGATTGATGATTTTATTGCACAGGAGACTGCCAAAGGTGTTATCCGTAAAAAGATCAAATCAAAATCGGGAGATTTGCTGATTCACGGCCACTGCCACCAGAAGGCTCTTTACGGAACAGATGCCTGCAAGTCAGTACTCAGCCAAAATGATTCTGGTGTAGAAGAAATTCCTTCCGGTTGCTGCGGCATGGCCGGATCATTCGGATATGAAAAAGGCCATTATGAAATCTCTGAAAAAATCGGTGAGATGGAGCTTTTTCCCGCTGTCCGGGCGATGAAGAAAAACACCACACTCGTTGCCAGCGGGTTCAGTTGCCGCCACCAAATAGAACACTTTACGGGTGTGAAACCCAAACACTGGGTAGAAGTTGTTGAAGTGCACGACAATGGAGCTGATTTGAATGACTGAGTTATGAATTCTGCAGTTTTATGAATCAAGCCCAAAATCAAGAATTCTTACAGTCATATTTGACTACATCTGCTCATTGTATTTGATGCATATTAAGAGAAGGCTTTGCAAAACCAGGATTTTTGGTCAAGATCGAGGCTAGAGGGATTTTAAAACCGCAGCATATTGATTATATGAGAGGATTTTAAAATCCCGATAACGAAGATATTGGTCAAAAAGACGGTTTTGCAAAGCCTTCTATATATAGATCACTTCAAAGGTAAAGCCTTACATAAAAAATTGAAGCAATTTTAAAGAGGTGTAATACAATTAGT
>SLGL01000306.1 GCA_007123785.1 Balneolaceae bacterium | reverse complement strand
TGAGCTCATAAAATCCTAACCCGGATATCTCACAGTAATTTATTTAAACATCACGTATGTTATTGATATATATTTGTTTGAAATCCGTCTTTTATGTTATAAAAAATTGCAGAGTGTATTTGCGGCGAAATTTGTCCCTCAGCTGCGTTGAAGCTAAAATGACGTGCTCAACGTACTCAGGTACGTTTCCGCTGCCATTTTATCTTCGCCTTGCTGAAAAAAAATTTCTTGGTGAGATTCCCGGGCTAACACTTGATCGTTTGTTTATTGTCCTTATTTGGCAGTTGGTTTTATATCAACTACATAGAAACCCGATTATCTGGTCCGTGTCGGAAATATTTTCGTACCTGTTATTATGGAATGGAAGTGAGATATTGTCGCCAAAATCCTGACAATTAAGCTATGCCCTTCTACAGACTCATTCTTTATACATCTGTACCGTATCCCTTAACATCAAATTTTTCTTGCCAGCGCATAAATTCCGTTTCCTTTGTTATTTTTGGTATAAAGATCTGCCAGATTCATCAAAAGGCAAAAGGGCAAAACTACCGGATAGTAGAAAAGCAGTGGAATGACGGCCAATATATTGAGCCTGTTAAACAGAATCATCGGCCATTTTACAGAGAGAGTCCAGGCGCGGCGTCCCCAGGTTCCGTACGTGTAGTGTGTTTTAATGGGCAGTAAATCGGCTTCCATCAGCTTTTTTTCTATCTCGGCTTTTGAATAGCCGGTGCGGGCGTGTTCACCGACAAATGTATCATCACCGTTGGCGTCCTCTTTGGAATAGTGAGAAGGGGAATGCATCAAAAAGTAGCCGTTGCGTTTAAGGCTGCGGCTCAGGTTTGCGATCGCTTTTACGTCGTTTTCGATGTGCTCCAGAACATCAATGCAGATGAGCATATCAAACTCTTCCGGAGCGTCCAGTTCCAGCAGATCCCGTTTCTTAAAGTCGATCCGGCCCTTCTCGATCTCTCTGCTGAAAAACCGTTTGTTATCTTCAAGATAATTCTCTTTTACATCCACTGAATCGATTGAAATATTGGGAAAATTTTTCAGTAAAAAATAGTCGTACTGTCCAAAACCCGATCCGGCATCCAGCAGTTTCCAGCTTCCTTTTTCTTCAAATTCTCCGCCCTTGTTCAGTAAAATTCGGCGGATATGTCAGCTTCTCAGAAAAATCAAATCGAGAAGGGTATAGAAAATTTTGCGGAGTTTTTTCGATTTTCGCACAATCCGCGCGAACCGATCTTTTACCGGATCGTATGCAATTTTATTCATAGCCCCTTTTTCTCCGAAATCTTCGGTTTCTGGCGTTTCACTTGCCCTTTGTTGATCATTTCCCCTAAAAAACCTATCGAAAAAAACTGTACCCCAACAACAATCAGCAGAATACCCAGGAAAAGAAGCGGACGGTTGCCAAGCGGTTCACCAAAAAATATTTTTAGATAAGCCAGCCAACCGCTTATTACGCCACCCGCAATCAGCAGCAATACCCCGATGGTTCCGAAAAAGTGCATCGGCTGCTTCATGTAACGGTTCACAAACAGAAGGGTCAAAAGATCGAGGAATCCGTGCAAAAACCGGGAGGTGCCAAATTTGGTATTCCCGTATTTCCTGGGATGATGTTTCACCTCTTTTTCTTCAATATTCTTAAACCCCTGCCACTTGGCCAGTAACGGTACATAGCGGTGCATTTCCCCGTAAAGATAGATACTGTTTACCACTTCTCGTTTATAGGCCTTCAGTCCACAGTTAAAATCGTGCAGTTTAATTCCGGTTGTGAAGCGTGTTACGGCATTAAAAAACCGGGAAGGAATGGTTTTGGTGATGGGATCATGCCTCACTTTTTTCCATCCGCTTACAAGGTCAGCTCCTTCTTCGAGTTTTTGAACCAGTGCCGGAATTTCGAAAGGGTCATCCTGAAGATCGGCGTCCAGTGTTATGATGTAGCGGCCCACGGTCTGTTCGAACCCCGCCTGGAGCGCATCACTCTTGCCGTGATTGGCGCGAAACCGAATCCCCCGTACAAAATGAAACTGATTATGTAACCCGGTTATCATATCCCATGAAGAATCTGTGGAACCATCATCCACGAAAATAATTTCATAGGAGTAGTCCTGAACAGCTTCGGTAATACGCTCCGTAAGCTCCCTGAGCGAACTTTCTTCATTAAACAGAGGAATAACAATACTGAGGTCAGGTCCGGCTGCCGTTTCCTGTTCAGTTTTATTAGAAACTTTTTCCATCAATAGCTTGCAAATTCTTTAAATTCCCAAACCGGAATAATCTGGTTGGGAATTCTTTATGAACAAAATGTATGTATCATCACTTTTAAAAATTTTTCCAAAAAAACCTGCCCGGCATTCTATGGAACATTCACAGATGATATGAATCATATCGTGGTATATGTTGAGCAATCTTTTCAATGAGAATGATGATCTGTCACTGAAAATATAATATTTCGAGACCATGAAGAAACTCTATTATTCAATCGGCGAAGTCAGCGAGATCACATCGGTCGAACCCCATGTGCTGAGATATTGGGAAACAATCTTCAAAGACCTCTCTCCCCGCAAAAATAAAGCCGGAAACCGCAACTATCGTGAAGAAGACATCACACTGATTTTGAAACTGAAAGAACTGATCCAGGATAAAAAATACAGTACCGCCGGTGCAAAGAAATTTCTGGAAAATGAAAATCATTCTGAAAAAGCTGACAAACCCGGAAATGAACTCACTTACGAAGCTAAAAAAGATCTGAAGGAGGTGCGGGTTTTTCTTCAAAAACTGCGGGATAAACTGTAAAAACAGTAAAAGTCGAGTAGTCAGGAAGACTGCCACAGCCCGACCCGACCGTTCGGGATATAGTTCTGTGTGAGCCCTTTGATAAAATTCCCCCTGGCTATTCGGCTAACCCGCATTTCTCACACTAAAATTATTGGTGAGAAATGCGGGCTAAATGTACCTTTTCCCCGTTCAGAAAATCTTCAGTCAGTTACATCTCTGCCGGCAAAACCGGCTATCAGCATGTACAGCAGAATTGCACAGATCAGAATGGCAAGGCCAACCAGGTGTATAACCTGGAACACACCCGGCATATCGAATCTTTCCATACCCACTCCTGTGAGAAATTGAATCAACACCAGAAACGCAGTAGCCCATCCGAGGCGGGTCAAACGTAAGGGTGCCTCCAGTTTCTTGTTGAAATAAACCATTGCCCCTACCGCAATCACCAGCAGCCAGGAGAAACTGCGGTGAACTTCATACAAAATTCCAAGTGAATCGATCCAGCCCTCACGCGGCATCTCCATTACATTTTTAGCCACATCCACCTGTTCACGTACCTGGGTTCCGAGTACCATCTGTACAAGAGTAAGAAAAAGCACAATGCCGGAAACCCACAAAAAAGTTCGCTGTGCTTTTCCCGATATTGAAATGCTCAGCCGTCCGCTCATCGCCCGAAACGAGGCGTATAGCAGTGTGGCCAGGATAATCATCGCCATTATCATGTGAAGTGTTATAATTCCCGCACTAAGGCCCGACTGAACCACCTGTCCGCCAAGCCAGCCCTGGAAAAGAACCAGCACAAAGGCTACACCCGACGTTACAGTAATGACCGGATCGCTCTTCCGGTATTTAAACGAGATAATGAATGTGAGCGTAATCAAAAATCCGATCAGCACCCCAACCAGCCGGTTCACATACTCAAGCCAGGTATGAAATGGATTAAACAGCGATGCATCATACTGGGCAGGCAAGTTTTCGGCACTCGTGGGAGGAACCCACATTCCGAAGCACTGAGGCCAGTCGGGACATCCCAAACCGGCACCGGCAGCGCGAACCAGTCCGCCCACAAAAATCAGTACAATAGTGGCAATCACCGTAGTGATTGCTGTTTTTTGGTAAAGATTCAATTTCATTTCTTATTCA
>SLGL01000173.1 GCA_007123785.1 Balneolaceae bacterium | reverse complement strand
TTTATCCTGAGAAAAAACCAGAAATAATTTTTTAGATGATATCAAATTAAAAGTTCAAACATTATCTGGTATTCCAGAATTGATAAATCGATTACATTCGAAAAAAGCTGCGCGGACTGGTTGTTGGTGTTTTACTGTTGAAAATTCCTGTTCCTGCAGAATGAAAGATTCTGTGAAATTCGTACAGTTAGAGTTTTTTTGATAGTTTCTTTTCTTTAATCTAATAGTAAATATTAAGTTTTTTTCCATATAAAAAGCAATTTTACGCGCATTTTTATAAAATATTATTGAGGTGTATGAATTATTTCTGATGATATTAATAATATATTACATCATATAAATAAATCATTTGATTGAATTAATACTGGTTTGTTATTTTTTTATTTTTTATATATTTTTTGACTGATTTACTCTCTGTATTTATTAGAGGTATTGGCTTTTGATTGGTTTTCAGCGTTAAAATCGTGTTTAATAAGATGATTTTTAAATTTTATTATTTTTGATACTTGGCAAGGAAAAACAGTATTTTATTGATTAAAAGTAAGGGTGGAATGCGGGATTTTAAACCTGTATTTAATTTTATTACTTGACTTATACTTTTTGAATCATATCTTATAAAGGAAAGAATCGATAGGTAATTTTCTGTTAAGAGATATTTTTCTGATATTTGAAAATTCCTGTCAACCCAAAACCTGAATGAAAGGTTTATAAATGTTTATTTTTCTGCACCTCCAGTTGTTAAATTTTTAAATTAATGTCGTCAATCGATAAGCTTCAGGATCTGAAAGGAGTAGATTTTTCATCTTCGAAGGATGAAAGAATTTCACGTGAAAATTTGTGGGTTGAGGGTATCAATCGGGGAGACGGTAAAGCATTTGAAGCCATGTACAGACATTATTACCCTCGGCTGGGGCAATTTTTGATGAGATTTGTGCAATCGCAGAAAATTGCGGAAGATCTCACTCATAACCTGTTTTACAATATTTGGGAAAAACGCGAAAATCTCGAACCAAGAGGAACACTGCGGGCCTACCTGTACACTTCCGCCAGAAACCATGCTCTTAACTACCTCGATAAACATAAGAACAGGCATCATGTGAGCCTTGACAATCACTTGAAGTTGAATGGTCAGGAGAATAAATCCGAGGAATCTATTGAGTACAAGGAATTCAGCCGCGCAGTAAAAATTGCGGTTAGTCAGCTTCCGGATCGCAGAAGACAGATCTTTCTGCTTCACCGTGAAGATAAATTAACATACAAGGAGATCGCTGATACACTTGATATTTCGATTAAAACAGTGGAAACACAAATGAGCCGTTCTTTGAAGTTTCTCGGAGAAAAGCTCGCTGAGTTTCGAATCAAATAATATTACAGCCGGTTCAGACCAGGGTTTTTAGTTTATCGGTTTTTAGACAGCCACTCATCTCTTAAAGATTTCTCAGAAACCGATATTTTCTTTTCAGTTCAACCCTATCCATGTCAGTTTAATTTGAATCAAAATAGTTCTGATGAAGTCATTCAGGTAAGTCTTTTAAAGCTTCTAATTTCATTAGTTTATTGTCCATTCCCTCGTAAAATAACCACAGCTTTTCCATCTTTTCTTAAAAAAATAAAAATTTTTCTGTGGGGGTAAAGCCGCTTTATGCTGTATAGACCTTTACAAGACAAAATGAAGGCCGCATTTGACTGACACAGCAGCCATTTTTAACCAGATTTTTTGAAAAGTAAAGCTGAATGAATAACGAGTATATAAACTGGGATGCCCTTGTGAATTATATAACCGGGCACAGTTCGCAAGAGGAAGAAGAGATGATACAAGAATGGATCAATATGGATCCTAAGCACCAGGATTTTATAGAATTTTTGGAAAGAATCTGGCAGTCATCGGCCGAGGAGAAGCATGAGTGGGATGTGGATACTGCCTGGTCACGGTTCAATGAAGATTATAACCTGCCTTTTGAAGCCAAAGACAAAAATGACAAAATTGCAGGTAAAAAAACAAAGCAGAAATCAACCCTGAGAATGCCGTTGCGACGAAAACGAAATTGGCAAAGCTGGGTTGCCGTCGCTGCCTCGGTTCTGATGATTTTTTCAGCTTTCTTTGCCTGGAATGAACTTTATTCGGCTGAACAAATGGTTGTTGAAGAGGCCCCGGAAAGAGTCATAGAAACACAGTATGGACAGCGAACTTATCTGAATTTAAGTGACGGCAGCAGTATAATACTCAATGCAGGCAGTAAAATCAGGCTTCCAGAATATTTCAATGAAGATGCACCCCGGGAAGTCCACCTGACTGGGGAAGCTTTTTTTGAAATAGATCATGATCCTGATCGTCCGTTTGTCGTTTACACAGATGCTTCAGCTACAAAGGTTTTAGGAACGAAATTTCAGGTGAGCTCATATCCTGAAAGTGCCAATGTCGAGGTAGTGGTATCCGACGGCAAAATTGGTCTTCAGAATCGCGATTCGGGGGAAAGCGGTGTACCTGTTACAAGAAATCAGCTTGGGGTATTAGCTGAAGACGGATCGGTAACCGTAACAGCGATTGCCAACCTGTCTCCCTATATAGGCTGGACGGAAGGGAATCTGGTTTTTTACCAAACCCCTCTGGAAGAAACCCTGCTAAAACTTGAAAGATGGTACAATATCGAAACGGATATTGACACCACCCTGACCAAAACAGAAGATCAGGAACTGACTGCAACATTCAGCGAAAACCAAACGATGGATGAAGTTCTTGAGGCCATTTCTATTGCCCTGAATCTCGAATACAGAAAATCAGATAGAGATGGTCATGTTTTTTTTACTAACAATCAATCCCAAAGGTGAAGTTATGCACACGAGTACAAATAAGCATTTGATAATATTTGATAAAGCCATCCGTATAGGATGTTTTGGATTATTTATTGTCCTGTTTTTTTCATTTAGTATAACCGGACAAAACCTGGCACAGACTGAGATTAATACCGATTATCATTTTCCTTTAAGCTGGTTTGCCCAGGAGACGGAAGAATCGGTGTACATGAAGAAAATTGATGTTTCTATTAATGAAATGAAATTGGCAGAAGCATTCGAAGAAATTGCCAGTTTGGGAAACATTCGTTTAACCTATAATGAAAAACAGCTGCCCGATGAAACAGTTTCATTGAATCTTTACGATGTTACTATTATCGAGGCTTTTTACGCCCTGCTTGAAGGAACAGGTTTTGAGGTGCTCGGATCATCCCGGGGTCAGGTTGTATTTAAAACACAAGAGGAAATGGCTGATTTTGAGGAAGATAATTTCACGGTTACCGGAACCGTACGAGATTCTGAAACCGGTGAAACCATGCCCGGTGTTAATATTGCCATCGAAGGTACGACCATAGGAACGGCTACCGATCAGGATGGGCAATACAGCCTCGACATTCCTGATGAAAGTGCAATTCTCATTTTTTCGTATGTGGGTTATGGCACACAGCAGATTGAGGTGGACGGCCAAAATGTTATTAATGTAAGCATGGAGCAGGATCTCGGGAGAATGGACGAGATGGTTGTAATTGGTTACAGTGCAGTTAAGAAAAGTTCGCTGACGGCCGCTATTTCAAAAATTGAGAATGAAACGCTTGATCAAATGCCTGTTGGCCGCCCGGAATCTGCCCTGGTAGGGCGAATGGCTGGTGTTAATATTGCTCAAACAAGAAGTCGTCCGGGAGACGGTCCAACCATCACTATCAGAGGTCCCGGTTCCATCTCGGCAAGCAATGACCCGCTGATTGTGATCGACGGATTTCCCGGTGGTAGTTTTGATGATATCAATATGAATGATGTGGAATCTGTCGAGGTATTGAAAGATGCATCTTCCGCTGCCATTTATGGTTCCAGGGGATCCGGAGGTGTGATTATTGTGACAACCAGGCAGGGACGAACCGGCGATGAACCACGGTTTAGTCTTAATTCCTATT
>SLGL01000468.1 GCA_007123785.1 Balneolaceae bacterium | reverse complement strand
AACCAGGCTGTACTTGCCGTTCGAAAACTTGTGTTGCCTCACTAAAATCATAACCGATTACTTCAAAGTTTTGTTCGATGAAATGAGTGATACGGGCACCCAGTCGTTCTGCTTCTCTTCGGAACTCCATGGCCACCGGTCTGTGGGGTGATCCCTGATCAATAATTACTCCCAGGTTGGTAAGGCCGAGTTCCTGCACAGCAAAACGAGCCATTTCCCTGCCGTGTGTTACTAAAGTGGGGTTTAGTTGAAAAGTGCTGCTGTAATTTCTGTATAGTTCGGCAGAGTTAGCCAGGGGTGCAATCATCGGAAGCTGAAGCTGTTCGGACAGTGCAGCCATACGTGTGGCCGGTTCGGAAAAAAGGGGTCCGATCACCGCATCAATTCGTTTGGATTCAACCAGTTCATTCAAAGCTGCTTCGGTGGTATCGGGGTGCTCTGCTGAGTTTCTAAAGATGAGATTCACCTTTTTGTCCGGATTTCGGCTGTTGAACTCTTCGGCAGCATGAACCATACCGAAATAGAGGTTTCGTGGGATCGTAAAATCGGGATCGCCTTGATCAAATGTTGGCAGTATCACACCTATATTATAAATGGTACCGGCAGGTGCAGCGGGGTACTGAAAGGGGATCGGAAGCTGTACCAGGCCATTCAAGAGCTCATCGCGAAGCCGGTTTCTGTCGGAGGCTTCCGGAGTGAGTTCTAAAAGTTCTGAAACAAGGTGTTGGTATTGTTCGGGCTGCATATATGAACGCGATATTCTTACGACATCATACCGGACGGATGGTGTTTCAAGCTTCGGAAGGATTTCAAATCGCTGACGAGGGCTCAGAAAGTGCAGAATTTGGCTGTACATACGCCTGGAATCGGAACGCAGTCCGGGATGATTACCCTGGATGACGGCGTACAAATACTCCAGGCTTTTATCGAAGCTTTTTAGTCCGTAATGGGAGAGGGCAAGTGAATAGAGCGCTTCGTATCGAATACCTGCCTGTGGACTTTCAGATGCCCGGTAGAGGTAGTCATTGGCGTTTTCATAATCAGTAAGTGCAAGATAGCTTTTTCCGGCAAATAGTGCAGATTGATCATCGCCAAGTTCAGAAAAGATACCGGCGGCATCTGCGAACTCCTCGGATGCGTATAGCACCATAGCTTCATCAAACGATTGCGATACAACCGGAATAACAAAAAAAGCAGTAAGAAAAAGTGTGATAAATGTTTTTTTCATAGCCTGAATTATTCACCACATTAAATTTATGCAGCAAAGAATGCATGAAATTAAATTCTCATTTTAATTTAAACTAAACAACTGTTTAATTTTACTTTAAATGTCTTTTAATTCAATTTTGTGAATTTTTTCAGTATTTATAATTGTCCTGAGCAATCACAAGTATACCAGCTGCCGGGTTCTGATGTTCCGGGTTTTCGGCAATCAGACCGATTATTCCCACTCTATGGTAGCAGGAGGTTTGGAACTCACATCATATACAACCCGGTTCACGCCCCGAACTTCATTGATTATTCGGTTACTTACTTCCGAGAGAAAATCGTATGGGAGGTGAGCCCAGTCGGCCGTCATTCCATCCACACTGGTAACGGCGCGGAGAGCGATAGTGTATTCGTAGGTTCGTTCATCACCCATCACACCGACAGATTGTACCGGGAGGAGCACAGCCAGGGCCTGCCATACATCGTTGTAATATCCGTAATCATGCAGGGCCTGAATAAAGATAGCATCGGCCTCGCGGAGAAGGTCCAGCTTTTTCTTTGACAGGCCTCCAAGAACCCGAATTCCCAGGCCGGGTCCGGGGAAGGGATGCCTGCCGATGAAGTTTTCGGGGATTCCAAGCTCGCGGCCCACACGGCGTACCTCGTCTTTGAACAGTTCTCTGACCGGTTCGATCAGTTTAAGGTTCATTTTTTCCGGCAATCCGCCCACGTTATGGTGCGATTTGATTGTGGCTGACGGCCCTTTAAAAGAAACACTCTCAATCACATCGGGGTAGAGGGTTCCCTGAGCAAGGTACTTAAACTCTTTCTGTTTGGAAACGGCCTCATCAAATACATCAATAAATGTGTTACCGATGATCATTCGTTTTTTCTCGGGATCGGAAACACCTTCAAGATTGTCGAGAAACTGTTGAGAAGCGTCAATGCCTTTCACCGGCAGTTTAAGGTGTTTTTTATAAGTTTCCAGTACTGTTTTGAACTCACTTTTTCTGAGAAGGCCATTATCCACAAAAATGCAGAGAAGCTGGTCGCCGATCGCTTTGTGAATGAGCGTGGCCACAACCGTCGAATCCACACCTCCGGAAAGTGCACAGAGCACCTTATCTTTACCCACTTTTTCCCGGATAGCTTTGATTTCCGTTTCGATAAATGAGGCCGGAGTCCAGGTGCTTTTGCATCCCGATATTTTCTTTACAAAATTTTCCAGAATCTGACTCCCCTCTTCCGTATGTACCACTTCCGGATGAAACTGAACACCAAAAAACGGCTTTTCCCGATGACGGACGGCTGCCACCGGAGCGTTTGATGTGTGGGCAATCGCCTCGTAAGATTCGGGCAGGTGTTTGATATGATCGCCATGACTCATCCAGACTACCGAGCCTGATGATACGTTCCGTAGCAAATCGGAATCATCATCCACCAATATATTTGCACGCCCGAATTCTCGCTTTTCCGCTTTTTCCACACTATTCTGAGATATGGAGTGAGCCAACGATTGCAGCCCGTAACAGATACCCAGAACTGGTTTCCCCATTTCCAGTGTTTTCGGATTCAGGACAGGAGCGTCTTCATCGTACACGCTTTTTGGTCCGCCGGACAGTACAATTCCGTTTGGCGGATGGCTGGAAAACTGATCCAGGTCAACATTATAGGGATGAATTTCACAGTATACATTCAGTTCCCGGATTCTTCGGGCGATGAGCTGTGTGTATTGAGAGCCGAAATCAAGGATGAGGATCCACTCATCATGATGAGTATGCATGGAAAACAATTTGATTGATAAAAAATCGAAAAATAGATGCTGAAAATACGAATTTCAGCAGAGGAAGCGGAGAAGTTTTTCGGAGTGAACCTGTAACAGACACAAATGTCTCAGATATCAAAAAAAGAAAGGTGCGGATTTGTGGCCGCACCCGATTTTAATCATTGTGAATAAGTCAACGTACTACCCGACCATTTCCTTGTAATCATCTACAGACAGCAGGTCATCCAGTTCGGATATATCACTCATTTTAATTTTCACCATCCAGCCCTTTCCATAGGGATCGGTGTTAACAAGCTCGGGGTCATCTTCCAGCTCTTCATTGACTTCGGTGATCGCACCTGAAACCGGAGAATAGAGCTCAGATACGGTTTTCACCGCTTCAACGGTGCCGAATACTTCATCTTGCTCAAATTCCGAGCCTTCGGGCTCGAGTTCCACAAAAACGATATCGCCCAGTTCACTTTGGGCAAAATCGGTAATGCCAACCGTAGCAGTACCGTCTCCGTTATCGCGGACCCACTCATGTTCTTTGGTATATTTCAGATCTTCTGGAAATTTCATAGACATCGTTTATATTTTATCGGGATTGAATTTGAATGATTTTTCAAGGTACTGTGTATTGAACTCCCCTTTTTGAAAATTGGGATCGTCCATTAACTGAAGGTGGTAAGGAATGGTGGTTTTGATTCCCTCAATAACAAATTCTTCAAGCGACCTCCTCATTCTTTTGATCGCCTCATCGCGGGTTGGTGCACTTACGATCAGTTTGGCAATCATGGAATCGTAATGAGGTGGAATTTTATATCCCGCATAAGCGTGTGTATCCACCCTGACACTGCGGCCACCGGGAATGTTGAATGTGGTAATGGTGCCGGGTGTAGGCCGGAAATTATGAGCCGGGTCTTCGGCGTTGATTCGGCACTCAATAGCGTGGCCCCGCATTTTTAATGGCTTGGTGGTTATCTTT
>SLGL01000080.1 GCA_007123785.1 Balneolaceae bacterium | reverse complement strand
GCGGCAAGACAGGCGGCCAATGTGGAGTTGGTGTCACCAAAGGAGAGTACCATATCGGGCCTGACCCGCTCAATCTCCTTTTCGATCCCCTCCAGCATTATTCCGGTCTGGGCGCCATGCTTGCCGGAACCGACCTCCAGATTGATATCCGGCTCGGGGATTTCAAGCTGTGAAAAGAAGAGGCCAGACATTTCCGCGTCGTAGTGCTGACCGGTGTGGATGATGATCTCTTCATGGTGTTTTCTAATCTCGCGGCATAGCGGCCCGAGTTTAATGAATTGCGGCCTTGCGCCTACTACGGAAATGATTTTCATAAACGATACTGATGGTTGTTATTACTCATAATAATTCAATCCCGGTACTTCACTAACCCCCGTTTAACCATATTTTTTACATTCTGCCAAACCAGCTCTTGCGTCCATGTGACCGGGTTGTTCGTCCATCGCTGGGGATGAAAATTGAACATGATCTGGTTGGGGAGCCCGCCGGCTTTGCAGGCGTTGATAATATCATGCGTAGAATGATAGACGTGATTCTCGAATCCAGAGTCTCTGGAACCTTTCTCTTCTGGTTTTTGACTCTTGACACCGGGCGCTTTATCTCGAATACTCACCCCCTCACCGTCCCAGCGCCTTCCGGTATCTGTCAGGTAGAGGACTTTTAAAAAGTCGAGGTCGAAGTAGGGTTCGGCGATGATGCCCAGTTCGCGGTAGTCATAATTCTTCCAAACCTCTTTGTTGTCGTACGGGGAGCGCGGGCTGCCGTGCATGCAGATGGTTTTTACCTCAGCCACCTCCCGCAGCTGTGCCAGGTGTTTTTTGGCCAGTTCATACGCCTTGTCCACATCTCCTTTGGCAAAGTCCATATCTTCGTAGTGATAGCCGATTTCATGACCCATGGAGGCAATCTCCCGGATTACCCCCTCATCGAACGACTGCGGCACCATCCGGAAATAGTACGTTCCCGTAATGCCCAGTTCATGCTGGATTTTTGCAAACCGGAGTGAGTGCTCTTTTCGAGCGTCTACGTCATGACGGAGGAGGATTACTTTTTTACATGGTTCCTGGATAAACTCCCGGAAGGTTTGAAAGGAATAGCCTTTTTGAGACAGACTTTCAACAAGTTGCTTATATGTGATTATGGTAAAGTCTTTAGACATATTTTATGATTTACTAAAAGTATCCACTAAATATTTTTCTTTCAGCCATAACCTTAATCATTACTTTTGCAACAGACTTTCTTCAATTAGATTAACTAAAAATTGTGTGACATCAATTTTATCGGATAGCATTTTCTCTCGTTTCTGTTTCCATTTCGATCTTCGATCAGTCATATTCAGGATTTTCTTTATTTGTTCGATGAGTTGATCCGGCTGATCTGATGGCACCCCAAAGGTTAATTGATATTTGTGTTCAAGTTCTTCCAAAACACTTATGTTACCTATAAAGTGACTAAATCGTATGGATGGAACACCCAAAATTGAAGCTTCAACTGCCATGCTTTGACTGTCACCAATCAGCATTTCCGCATGTGCAAGAACATGATGAATATTATTTGGATTTAATTGTAGCCGATACTTTTCAAGCTCTGCATCGAGTGTACTTTCAGATGAAATAAACACTTTTCCATGAGGTTCTAATAAATTGATAATCCGTTTAGCAATTTCTTGTGTGATGCCTTTGGCACCTAAATCATGGTGTGCAGTAAGCTTTACAAATCTCAAAAGAAAGTACGGAGATTCATCAGGATTTAAATTTTTAACTACATCTGCATCTGGTTCAAAGTAATCATGGTGTAAGTAGGATAGTTTCTGATATCCATTATATCCCACCTTCTCTTTTTCCCAGGGTCCAAGATCACATATATTAGGAGCTACCAGTTTTGTTGCAAAAGGAAATGTTGGGTAACAAAACTCTTTTTGTACAGAAAAATCATCTTCTGTAGTAACTATGGATGGGATATGTAGAAGTTTACCAACATGTGCAATTGACGTTTCACTTCCGATCATAAGTTCCGGCTTCTGTTTACGGACCAACCTGAATAACTGGAAATCTCTCTCAGCAAGATCCAATAGACTGGATAAAACAATCGAAAACTTGTTGTTCTTGCGCTCTCTTGGCTGAGGTTGAATATTCGTGTATTGCTTTCCCTCATTTATAAGCAGTTCTTCAAGAATATCCTTTTTTTTAATCACTATCGTTGTCGAGTGACCGCGGCATTCTAAAGTTTGAATGACATTTTTAAAAAAATAATAGTGAGCCGGGTGTGATAAAAAAAAGAGAATATGCATTGTAAAAAAGTAGTTGCCAAAAAAGAACTGATTTAGATTTTTTTATAAAATGTTACAGGATAATCCGGTTCATGGTTATGACGATTGATAAAAGGCAGAAACTCATAACCATGTTCTTTCATCGTTATTGTAAATAAATTATTTTCAAGGTCTTCAATATTCCGTTTACGTTTATCATTCGTCCATCCTGGGCAAATCATAATAACTCCTTTTGGTTTTGCAAGCCGCTCCACATCTTCGAGCCATTGTGAGAGTGAAGTAATACGATGAAATTTTATAAAGTAATCCGCACTAATACCGCCTTTACACCAAATCAAATCATAAATCGTTTCCGGTAATTGTGAAAGTTGTTTTCGGTGATCTATTTGAAACCCATAATGCGTGTAAGGTTTAAGTCGGTTATATGTAAAGAAAAATGGATCATATTCAGTAAAATCAATTCTGTTTGCTCCTCTTTGATTTACAACATCAAGTGAATCACCATAAGCCGGTCCTAAATCAAGAAAGCTTTTTTCATTCAAATCTATCCCTATGTGATCTATGGCAGACTCAAAATCAATCATCTTACTTTCAGATGCCTCCTTATATCGAGTAAACAACATGGGTTGGTTTTTTTCTACATATTCTTCGAACTCAAACATGGATTTCATTTGTTCCAAATTCTTATTATGCCTTAAATTGGCTATATATCTTTCAATTGTTCGGAAAATCCATCGTTTAAGAGAACTGAGTTTTCGGGTAATCATATTACACACTGGTATATATTGATAATTTTGTTTGCAACCGTATCTGAATCTAAACCTAATTCCATTATTCTTTTTCTTCCTTTACTTTCTTGAGAAATTTTCGAGTATTCTAAAGCCTTATTTAGCTTATTTTTATAGCTTTCTGGTGTTTGTGATTCACTAATAAAACACCCTTCAGTATTCCCAAATAACCATTGAACATCTCCCACATTTGTGCATACTACCGGTCTGTTGCACGCCATAGCTTCTTTTATCACATTAGGAGAACCCTCACTAAGACTTGAGAGGCAAACTACTTCAGCGGCATTCATATAAATAGGAACACTTTCATGATCTACATTCACTAGAGTATGATATTCTATATTTGAAAAATATTGCTGATAAGATATTAAACTTGCATGAAATAGCTTGAAGTTTTTCACATGTATTTCCGGGTCGGCTGCAAACAAAATATGTTTTTTATTTCTATCCCAGTTCAATGCTTCCAAACACTTTTTTTGGGAAATTGGTCGAAATAATTCAATATTAATCCCGTTTGGTATAACTTCTGCTAGTTCTTCTTCAATTCTTTTTGACATACCTCTTGTTTTCACAATTGTTTTCTCCCAAAATAACTTTTGAAATACTTTTAGTAGATAAATAGATATAATATTACGATTAACATCACTTCCCATTAACGATACTACCAACGGTTTTGCTAAAAATAAAGCTGAAAAGAAACCACAGTGTGAGTAGTGAGCATGTATAATATCTGGTTTGAATTCTTTTATTCCTTTTTTAAAAGGTATGATTGATGCTAAATACCCTTTGATTCCTTTACCATTAATTAAAAAATATTGTATTTGGATACCTTTTTTTTCCAAAGATATCCCCTGAGATTTAGTAATGACACTAACCTCTCCTGACTTGTTGCTGCTAACAAAAAGAACTTT
>SLGL01000143.1 GCA_007123785.1 Balneolaceae bacterium | reverse complement strand
CGGCTCATCTGGGATTCAACGGTTTTTACAGAAATGTCCATCACTTCGGCGATCTCCTGGTAGGTAAGTCCGTCTTCCCGGTGTAATGTATACACCTGCTGGGCGCGACAGGGAAGTTCGTCAATGGCTTTACGGGCTGCTCGTATAAATTCCAGCTCCTCTTGTATCGGCCTCCTGATTTGTACAATATTCCTGCCGGAATGTTCAACATTTAGCTGATATTTCCTGACAACTTTCTGATGGTCTATATAATCAATAGCCTTGTTTTTAACAGCCTGATATAAATATATACTGATGGATCTTTGGGGATCGAGCGATTTTCGAAGATTCCACAAGTCGGCAAATACATCCTGGACCAGATCTTCCGAAATAGCTTGTGAACGGGTAAATCTCCAGCCAAAGTTACAGAGCGGATCGTAATAGGCTAAAAAAAGCTTTTTAAACGCAGTTTCATCATCCCGCTGTATGGCTTCCACACACTCTTTTTCGTTAAACTGACCCTTATTTCTCATAAGCATGATATTGTACTGCTTCAAAAAAATCGGCTGACGCTCCTGAACAGCCTCCAATACACCGAAATCCCGGTATTCCATTCATTTGCCTGTCCGGACCCGAATTAGTGCTCTGTTATGCCTTAATCTTCGTTAGGAAACCCGCAATGTTTCTTTATCATCAATGGCAGCATCTATGAAAACGATGTGGTTTTTTGAAGAAAAAACATTGCTGGTTTTACACGTCACATTATGGTTGACACAATCAAAGCCTGACGAAATCGCTACTACGTCTGAAAAAAATGTCCGCTCGCCAGATTGTCAGGTATCCAAAGCTTCTCAATATATAAAACGGGTGAAAAGATCAGCTCCCTGTAATTTTAATGGAAATTTTTACCCTTTTTTATTCAATAAGCTAAAATGACGGGTCAAATCCCAATTTTTTATCAACCCGAAATTGCCAATGCGATCCAGGTGCTTGGCCAGGACCTGCCTGAAGTCCAGTTTATCCAGTAAAACATCCGAGATCGGAATCAGCCCTGCATAATTGGTCAGGGGGGCATCGGTGAATTCAGGGAGCCTGTTGTCACCTCCTCAATAGTGTTGCCCCGCATTTGGGCAAAATTAGTGGCTATTGGTGACAAGGAAACATTGCAGGTTTCTTGCGAAACTTCATTCTTGACACAACATTAGTAATCATCTGTTATTCTTCCGGCGGATATGGCGGCCATTCATCCAAATCAACATCGAGTCGTTGCCCTTCTTCCAATAACTGTTGTCTTAATTCTGAATAGGGGACATCCTGAACAATACCATTCTGTTCAATAGCAATATCGGCGGCAGCAGCCGAAGATTGACCAAGAATCATAAATACCGGTTCCATTCGAATTGAACCAAATGCAATATGCGACGAAGAAACTCCATTACAGCAGACAAGCAGGTTGGTACACTCATTTCTTTTAGGGATCAGTGACCGGTACGATATGGCATAGGGCCCACCAGGTGTAAATTCTAAATTGCCTTCATTTTGCACATAACCCTCCTCAGTGATGTACCGTTGAACATTATGTGAATCCATGCGATAGGATCCTAACCCAATCGAATCTTCCGCAACTCTCATTCTCCGGCAATCCTGTTCCGTTGTAACATATTCACCAATCATGCGCCTGGATTCCCTGATATAAAGCTGTGGAGTCCAATTGTCATGGTCGATATATTCATCTGCAGCCAGGCCCCATTTGCTGTATTCTTCCCGGAAATGTTCCGGTACACGAGGGTGATTGGCCATCGCCCACATGTGCCCCTGCTGATAAAGTTTATGATCTTCTATGATTCGTTCTCTGGTAGCATGATCCCCATCCGGATAGTCATAGTTCATTCCTATATTGTTGGTCGAAACGGCTTGCCGGTTATTAATATCGGTTTTCCGATTGGGCATGGGCGAATTAATCCAGGGCATCCTCGAATCCTGACTCTCCGTGTATCCAGCTTCAAATTTTCTAAACAAAAGCTCATGCCGTATATCTTCATAACCATCCGGTTTTTCAATCGGAATACGGTTTTCCGGAACATCCGTCAAACACATTCGAAAACAGTTGGCCTGCATTCGATGGTCTCCGGAATACTCCTCTCCGGGCCCTGTTGGGTCAACACTGGGTAACACCCCGCTATGTGTATAACCCGGCCTGATGTAGGGATCTACTTTCACATGAAATATGTGATTATGTGACCTTCTGGCCTGAACACCATTTAATGTCTCATCATAGGTATCGTTACTTTCCCGTCCTACATGGTAGCTAACACCGGCCATAGCCATTAAATCACATTCATACGTAGCATCCATAAAGACTTCTCCCCGATAAACATTGCCGTCTTCAGTCACCATCGCTGTAATTTTATCCCCTCTTTTTTCAACACCCCGACCGTTTAACTGAATTCGATCATTCATAACCACCGGCACACCAGTCTCTTCCAACATATCCTCATAAATCGTTCTGGCAACTTTCGGCTCAAATCCAAACATCCCTTCACTGTCCGGCTCAAGACGGTTGGTTCTGTTCATATATTCATCCCAGGTTTGATGTGTCCAGGCATCCTCGTTCATGTAATGCTGACGGATTTTTCGGTAAAAGTCGAACGACATTCCCCCTATCGCTCCTCCTTCTCCCTCTACACCGATGTCTGTTTGTCCCAGTCCGCCTGTGGTCAGACCGCCAAGATGACTGGAAGGTTCAACGATTATCACAGAACGCCCCCTTTTCGCTGCAGCAACACCGGCTATAATTCCGGCTGAAGAGGCTCCATAAATAACAATATCATAACTTTCTCTTGTCAAAACAGATTTAATGAAGCTTGATGGAAGCATCAATCCGGCACTGAATACCAGAGAATTTTTTAAAAAATCACGTCTTTGAATTGTCATGGATATATATGTTTCGTTTTTGTTTTGAATTAGTTGTTTACATTTATTCTGAAGAGGGTCATTAACCATTCATGGTTACCACACACCCTCTCTCTGTTTCAGGTTCACTGCTATGGCGTTCTCGTTCCAACAGTGATTCCTCATCCGGTGGGCAGGGAGGGTATTGGCCGACATTCACATCAAGGCGCTGACCAGAGGCAATGAGCTGATCCCGCAGCTTGGAATAGTCGATATCTTGTAATGAAAAGCACATTAAGCATCCTTTGTAACCATACATCCACCCTCAATTACCGGTTCACCCGGGATACGACTTCTTTCTACAGGTGGCTCCTCGTCTGCAGGCAGCGGAGGATATTGATCGAGATCTACATCTAATCTCTGTCCATCTGCGACTAACTGATCATGCAATTTGTTGTAATCAAGATTATGGAGATCAGAACCATCATTCAGAGATTGTACAGCCGCCGTTGCAGCCGACTGCCCCAGCATCATAAAAACTGGTTCCATACGTATTGAGCCAAATGCAATATGTGACGAAGAGACACCATTACAACAGACCAGTAAATTGCTGCACTCATCTTGTTTTGGAAGAAGGGACCGATAGGATATTGCATAAGGGCCACCCGGTGATACTTCAATATTTCCTTCGTTCTGCACACATCCCTGTGCAGTGATATACCGCTGAACGTTGTGAGAATCCATCGTGTAAGAGCCCAGACCAACCGGATCGTCAGCCATCCGCATGCGGCGGCAATCGTGTTCGGTGGTTACATACTCTCCGATCATCCGGCGGGCTTCTCGCACATAAATCTGGGTTGGCCAGTGATTGTTTTCGGTAAATTCATCTGCGGCCAGCCCCCACCGGCTCACTTCACTCCGAACATGTTCCGGTACACGAGGGTGGTTTACCAGTGTCCACATCAGTCCCCGCTGATAGTGTTCCTGTTTCTCAATGATAGCCTCACGGGCAGCATAATCTCCATCTGGATATTCGTAATTCTCACCGACCATATTGGTTGAAAAGCCCCAGCGGTTATTGGTATCGGTCTTCCGGTTTGGCATCGGAT
>SLGL01000420.1 GCA_007123785.1 Balneolaceae bacterium | reverse complement strand
TAAACTATGTTGTGCTATATAACAGTTATTTCTTAAGTAGTCCTGAAGGTGAAAAATTTTTCTCAATTGGAATCAATCATGTAGATTCTGCAACATTAAGGTATTCGGAGAATGAATGGATTTGGAAAGAAAAGTATGCAAATAGTATGGAAAAATGGTTAAAAGAAAGCGTGCGAAAAAATTTATTGGGATGGGGATTTAACACTATGGGTTGGAATGAGGAGGTGGTTACTCGTCAAGCTCCTGACAATCATAGACATTCAAGAAACTTTACACCGGAGGAGTACCGATGGCTAAATATGCCCTATTGTCACATGCTTCCCTTTGCTGATTTTCACAATTATGATGTAGAAACACGACACCCCGATTTTTTCAGTAAAGGATTTGAAGAGTGGTGTGACTATGTGGCACGTGATGAAGCATCACGATTATCAGATGACCACAATCTTATAGGATATTTTTATGTAGATTGTCCCACTTGGTTGCATACACGTCCAGAAAGTAGTTGGAAAGGTCCGTTGTTTGATCCGGAAATGTTAAAAAGTAGAGCCGGGAGAAAGGAGTTATTCAGAATAGCGACAAAGTATTATAAAACCACACATGATGCTGTTCGGAGGTATGATAAGAACCATTTGATACTGGGAGACCGTTATAATGCCAATAGGCCTTTAACAGATGAAATTGTTAATGCCGCAAAACCATTTGTTGATGTATTAAGTTTTCAGCACATGGCTTCTCCAGAAGAAATTGTCCAAAATCTTGATTATTGGCATTCCAAAACTGGAATGCCAACACTTGTTGCAGATAGTCATAATGCAGTCAGAGATGCAAATACAGATTATAGAAACCATACTCCTGAAAACTATGAAAAAGTTTATAATCTCCTAAAAAAGACGAATTCTTGCATAGGCTATCATTTATGTGGTGCATATATCGAAAATCGAACTCGCAGGTTAGGATTAATGGACGAAAATGAAAATCCTCATACTGAAATTGTAAAAGTAATACAAAGAGTTAACACCGATATGGATCAGTGGGTGAAGTCTTTTAATAGCAATTAATCATGCATATCAAATATATTAGCAAGAAGAGTATGCGTCCTACATGGTGCATCTAAAGTATCCCTACGGACATCGGCAATACATCCGAACGACGAATTTGATCGAACGGTCCTATGTCGATCAGAAAAAGCGAATCAAGATTATTCCCAGCCATGTCAATGAGTAGGGAGCCATGAAGTTGGTCTACGGAACCTTGATCAGAGCGGCTCAGCGCTGGCAGCCTGACCAATTTTGTTTTTACACAGAATTTGGGACTTGCCCATTTATTCGGATTCAATTATTATCCTTATTGTTCAATGCACAATATTTTTAAAAATAATATTCCTAAAAACATAGTTTATTATGATGGACTCCCCAAAAAAAATCATAGCTTCCACTTTTTTATTGATTGCTTTTGCAATGATACTGACCTTGGCTAGCTGTGCCCAAAGGTCTAAAGTGCAATGGGTAAGCCCATACGATGAAATTGACTGGAATTACATTATTCAAGCAAAATCACTGTTTCATTGCCATACATCACATAGTGATGGTTTCTATAGCCCTCACGTGGTTGTTGACCATTATCATAAACTGGGTTTCGATGTCCTGGCGCTTACAGATCATTGGATAGTGACCTATCCATGGCAAGAGTTTTCGAATCTGGAGGTCTCTGAACGAACTTTCAGAAGATTGGATGAAGGGGACTTGGATGATGTGCCACACGAAAAAACATTCGTATATGAGGATCGGAATCCTGATGAGCTTGGTATGTTGGCTATTATGGGATCAGAGCCATCGCCAACTGGAAAGGGCATACACCATTTAGCGTCTTTGTTTTCGGATGTTACAGGTGTAGGAATGGATTATGAAGATATGTTAAAAGCGATTGGTGATGACGGGGGATTACTTTCTTTTGCGCATCCTGGAAGAAGAACGGAACGTAACAACAATGAACTGGAAGATTATATCTATTATTTTGAAAAATATCCGCACATTTATGGCATTGATATCTTCAACACTTCCACATTTGGAGAACCTGACAGGTACCCTTATACCAAGGAACTCTATGCCGGTTTGTTAAAGCATTTTGGTTCCCCAGGTGATGAGGGTTGGCGCCCGGTCTGGTTGACTTCAACCGATGACTTCCATAGATATGGCCAAGAAAACCAAGCATTTCAGATTCAGCTGCTTAATGCTTTTGATCAAGATAATGTATATAATAGTCTGGTAGACGGTGCTTTCTTTTGGATAGCGAAGGAACAGTATACGGATGAACCGGTTATTAAATCGATTGATTTTGATAGAACAAGCATAACCGTCAATGGAACCGGCTATGATGAAGTATCCTGGTACTTTAATAATGAGATAATTCATACCGGCGAGACCTTTGATTTCTTTGAACACGGCTCTGAGGATGTTTTTTACGTTTACTTCCTCGCACATACATCTGATTTTTCCATAGAGGAACGACGCGGTGCATTACTTGGGAGCCAACCAATTTGGATCACCACCTCCCCCTAAAAAGGGAATCGATCGTTCTGTCGGCAGCGTCTGTTTGTTCTTGTTACAAAGCATAACCATATCGCTTGTGGCAATACAACATTACTTGATCACCATCATATTTCGGGTTTTTAGGTAGTCTCCGTGTTCTGAGCCACCTGCCGGCATCGCCTCCAGTCTATAGAAATAGATTCCGGAGGTGAGCGAGCCAGTATTAAAGACGGTCTCGTGACAGCCAGCATAGGAGTGGTCCAGAATCCGGTTGCCCTGGTAGTCCGGGGTGTAGATCAGCTTGCCATCCGGCCCTGGGTGTACCAGCAGGCTCTGATATTACGGTTTGTTATCATTTGAAAAATCAGACCATCCTCACCTCACTTGACGATTACGGTAGTGCACTGTTTAAAAAGAACATAAATAAAGAAAAGAGAGAATTTTGGGGTAACTCCACATACTAATTGTTTGATAAGTTGCGCATTTTTCCATATTGTAAAAAACAGCAATCTAAAGTGTAAACTATGTTGTGCTATATAGCAAACAACACTATATATAAAACAACAAATTATTTAGTTATATTTCACTGCCGGTTATTTGAAACTTACAATTGGATTAAAAGATTTATTTGACTTGCTGCGGGAGAAATCGGCCCTGTTTTTTTGCTCTAAGTTTTGATTAATACCACATATTTTGTTTGAATAATATGAAGAGAAGAAGTTTTCTGAAGACAACTGGTGGTTTTACCGCTTTTGCCATGATGCCCGGTATGTTTACTATTGGATTTACCGGATACCGGAAAAAGGAATATGCCTTCAAACCGTACCGCCCGGACCAAACCATAGGTACGGTTACTCAGGTAACCCCCGATGATGGTTATTATATCCACACATTTTATGATATTTGCCCGTTTAGTCCCTCCCAAAGATATCTGGCCGTTAACCGTTTTCCGTTTCAGGATCGTGAACCAAAATTTGGTGATCTGTGTGATGTGTGTGTGGTGGATCTGGAGAACGAAACCATTGAGACTGTCTACCGGACAAGAGGATGGGCGTTTCAACTGGGAGCAAATCTGAACTGGGGAGCAACCGACCGCTTTCTCTATACCAACGATATCATTAACAACGAGGCTGTCTGTGTACAAATTAATCTGGAAAGCAAAGAAGTTGTGGCATTCTCAGGCCCCATGTACCATATTGCACCCGATGAATCATCAGTTATTGGGTTTGACCTGGATTATATTAATGATTCCCAAACGGGGTATGGGGTTCCGGAATTCAGGGAAAGAGGAATGGTACCGGGATCGCCGGATGATATGGGGCTCTGGAAAACCAACTTGCAAACTAACCGGAAAGAGCTTCTTGTCTCACTGAAGCAGGCATATGAAACAGCCGGGGATGATTATCTGACAGGAGGCAAATCCTATTTTTTTCATTCAAAATGGAATCCACAGGG
>SLGL01000131.1 GCA_007123785.1 Balneolaceae bacterium | reverse complement strand
TTCCGGCTGTGATGAAAGATCAGCACGGAAATTATTGGGATATTTTCGGATTTGCGATTGAAGGGCCCAATTCCGGAGAACGCTTAAACGAAGCCCGCTCCTATACCGGTTACTGGTACGCACTCGCTGATTTTTATCCGGGTATTCAGTTGTATCAGAATTGATTACATATCCGGGAAAAGAAACGGCCTATAACAGAAATTGCCTCCGAATTTCTCAGTACCTATTATTTATTTATCCGGGATCGAATTCAGAAAATGGAACTTCTCCAAACTGATCTGAACGCACATATCGGAGCAGCTTTGTCAGTTCTTCAGCATCCATAAAACCAGACTGACGGCCCATGACTTCTCCCCCACTATCCACAAAAATCATGGTGGGCGTTCCCTGCACCTGCATGGCCTGTGCAAATTCTCTCTCCGTTAACGATTCGCCGTTAAATGTTACCTCTTTTCTCGAATCTACATCAATCGAAACGAGATGAAAATTTTGAACTTCTTCCAGGACGTTCTCCTGTGGAAAGACCTCTCTTAACATAGCTTTACAAGTACCGCACCATTCAGCTTCCACAAAAATAAAAAGTGGTTTATTGTCTTCTTTAGCACGATATTGTGCTTCTTCAAGTGCCTGCCATTGAATGTCGCTTTCAATGTAAACGCTGCTCTGGTCCGGAGTTTTTTCATTCGCTGAAAACAGAAAAATCAGTAAGGGTAATATTCCGAAAATCGTGAAGGGTTTCATACTGGTATATATTTGATTGCCTTTTACAGAAGCTACGTAAAAACCGGGTCATACTTGTTTTACGTACTGAAATGTTACGAATTTATTATAAACTGGCGAATCTGATACTAATTTGGTTCTACAAGAACTGGTCGTGAGATTTCTATCAACGAAGTAACAATAGAGGATGGTGAAATATCTTTTGTTACAATCGTAGATGGGTATCGCGTTACGGCGGTACTTGCTCTCGATGGAGACAAACTGGCAGGCCAGGTTCATACCTATGACGGGAATATGAATTTTAAAGCAGAAAGAAATACACAGGAATCCTGAAAAATTTTCAATGCCTGAAAAGCCGATTGAATAACACATTCTGAGTGTGTATATTAATACACACTTTTGATTATTCAATCAATACCATCGTGTCTGAAAAAAGTATAACATCGTCGTTATTGTGGGATCGCTTCGGAATAGGCGTTTCAGGAATTTGTGCCATTCACTGTCTGATTGTACCGGTAATGGTTTCTATTTTGCCTTTGTGGACGATCACGGGTGTAATTCATGACTGGGTTCATCCCATTTTAATCCTTCTATTGCTGCCTGTTGTATATTTTGCAGCAAAACGCAGCCATTACGATCGAAAAATCACAACCTATTTAATTGCAGGATTTTTGCTTCTGCTGATCGGCTGGCTTGCTGGTCATTTCTGGCTGGGGCTTTTGTTTGAATCGATTACCACACTTGCGGGAAGTATTTTATTGATAATTGGCCACTGGTCGAACTATCGCCATCACAGTACCTGTTCAAATCATAGTCATAATCACCACCCTGTTACAATAAAAGAAAATTGACTGATACTGATATGAAACGACTGAATTTTACATTAGATAAAAACACTGTATCTCTGCTTAACACACTTGCAGTTAAATATTACGGTGGCAATAAATCGCAAACTGTGAGAGCCGCGCTTGAAAGCCTTGCAGCCAGGCAGGGACACGATGGCTGGGTGATTTCGGGCTACACGCCGTTGCGGATTGATCATGAAGTAAGTTGTCATACTTGCGGTTCTGAGCAGGAAGAAGGAAAAGTGTTATTCAAGCCGGTATTTGAAAAAGGAAACAGTCCCGAGGCGATAAAACAGATTCCATCTGAAGAATGGGTTGAATGCCAGTTGTGTATAGATAAACAGTAGATTCTATGACAAGCTTGATGAAAGGTAATCAAATAACTTCACTTTCTATCATTATTTTGATAGGCAGCTTATTTGTAATGATGTTGCATCCGCTCACACACATTTTTTCTAATCAGGCTGAAAATGAAACACACGAACACAGTCAGATTCCCTCGCCCAATAATAATCATGATGATTGTATCGAATGTCTGCTTGCATCTGCTTCTGCCTTGGAAAAGCCTGCATCAGAACCCGTCATTTTTTTAACAGATTCATCATTCAAACTATATTCAGATTCCAGCCCTGAGGCTAACCGGCTAATCATCGGTTTTACGCTCAGAGGCCCGCCTTTCGGTTTATACATGTCGTAGCCCATCTTTCAACCACTTCATGTTCAGTCACTTGTTGTGGAAAAATCATGTATAAACCTGCCGGTATACAGAACCGGCCTATAATCTGAAGAAGTTTATGGTATCCTCTAAAATTCCAATCACAATTATCTGTGGTTTCCTTGGATCGGGAAAAACCACACTGCTAAACCACATACTTGAGAATAAACTCGGAAAAAAAGTTGCTGTTATCGTCAACGAATTTGGCGAGGTAAATGTCGATTCCCGGCTGGTGAAACACACAACCGAAAAAATGATCGAACTCTCCAATGGCTGTATTTGCTGCACACTGAGGGGCGATCTGATCGAAGGAGTTCACGATTTGATTAACCGCCACCAGGTCGATCACATCGTGATTGAGTCTACAGGTATTGGTGAGCCGGTGCCGATTGCGCAGGCTTTCTACGTACAGCCCGAATTACTGGCACTGAATCCGGACCTTCCGAATATCCAGAGTAAAGTAAAAGTTGACGCGATTCTTACGGTGGTAGACAGCGCCCAGTTTCTGGATATGTATCAGCGCAACAGTACAGTGCCCGGCGACGACTTTAACCGGGGTTATGGCCAGCTGTTAGCCGAACAAATTGAGGGTGCAGATATCCTGATTCTCAATAAAACGGACAAGGCATCTGCCGGGCAGATTCGAACATTGCGGGAACTTTTCTTATCGATGAACCCGAGATCCGAGATTATTGAAGCGGAATATGGCCGGGTAGATATCAGCAAAATTATAGATACCGGTATTTTTGATATCGAAACAGCAGAACAATCCTCACTTTGGGTGGCTGAGCTGGAAAAAGGGGAGTCCTCCGAAGCAGATGAATATGGGATGGAAACATTTGTCTACGCCACATCAAACCGTTTTAGCGAAAAGAAGTTGATGGATGCACTGCAGCGGGGATTGAGCGAAAACATATTTCGCTCCAAAGGTTTAATTGCCATTGATGGAACCGATGACGCTTTCTTGTGGAATCATGCAGGCAAATTTCTTGAATTCAAAAAAATAGGAAGGTTTGCAAACCCGGCAGAGGCAAAATCGGAAATCGTTTTTATTGGGCAATCACTGAAGAAAAAAGCTCTAACCAAGCAGCTTGATGCAGCGCATGCTTCGGTGGTTCTTAACCAATACTGATTTTTTATTTAGTCACTCCAGTGTGTGTATGGTTGATAGCCACATACACACTTCACCTATTATTTAGTCACTAACGTGGACATGTTGATAGCCTGTCTGTGTTTTTAAAAAACAATGTTTCATATGAAAAAACCGGGGATGTGATCGGATCTGTTTTGTTGTGTCCCTGTCAACTTATAAATATTAACATGCTCAAAACGAAAGGTTTAACAAAAGTATACGGCAGCACGGTAGCTGTGAAGGACCTGAATCTCAAAATAAAGCAAGGGCAGATCTACTGCCTTCTCGGTCCAAACGGAGCGGGAAAAACCACAACGGTGAACCTTTTTATGGGATTTGTTTCCCCTGATGAAGGACAAGTGATTGTTAACGGGCTGGATGTGACGAAGCACACGCGTGAAGTCAGGCAGTTCATCTCCTACATACCGGAGAACCTCGCGCTCTACCCCAACCTGACCGGCCTCGAAAACCTTGAGTTTTTTGCAGGATTGAGTAATGGGCAGCTTGCAGATTCTGATCTGAAAAAGCTTTTGAGCGAAGCGGGACTTCAGCAATCGGCATATGATCAGCGGGTTTCAGGATA
>SLGL01000063.1 GCA_007123785.1 Balneolaceae bacterium | reverse complement strand
CATTGGAAACCGTATAAAAAATATCTGAATCATGCCCTTCCCCTTTTGACCAGGCGATGTAAATCTCACCATCTGCTCCAACTGCAATTTCAGGCGACCGTGCCGGATTATAATTCCCACCGTCGATATGATAAGGAGAAAGAAATGTTCGTCCGCCATCGGCAGAACGGCTGAACCAAACAGCTCCTTCATATTCAGTCCAGGCTGCATAAATATGGCCATCACCGCTTTTGGCCAGATCATAACTGCCGTTAAACCATCTTTGGGCAGTAAACCGTCCTTTTCCGGCGCCGGCTTCGGTATTTGAGAGGTTAACTGGGCCTTCAAACGTTTGCCCGCCGTCCTCAGAAAATGAAAAAAAGATCTCACCCCCGTGTGATCCGCCTGAAAACACAATCTCCTGCCATAACAGGTAAACTTTGTTGCCATCATCAGACAGGAGTACGCGCGGAAACCAGGAAAAAATATTCGGTTCGGAGGGAACGGTGACCGGTTCATCAAAACGTGTAGTTCCGTCCGATTCAAACAGTTGCAGTTTTATATTCTGACTTTCATAATCGGCCCAGGCAACAGCTGCTGTTCCCCGGCTGTTCAGAGATACGGACGGATCATCAACCAGATGAAATTCCGATGCGTTCATACGCCACGGCCCCATGTATGCATCACCCGTGGCTACATTGACTTTATCGTCCCACTCTATCATCTCAAATGCCGGGAGATCTACCGGAGCATTATTAAAAATAGCAGGTGCAAAATAAACAGCAATGCCAATGATTATAATAATTACAGCAGATCTAACCAGAAACATGAGAGTTTAATTTTTATTTTTTTCAGGTCGAAAATCGATGCCCTTTATTTTTTCACGGGCCAATAAGGCAGACAGATGAATCCGTTAAACCTTACAGATGATCTGCGCATGACTCAGCGATCCTCTGTGAGAAAGCAACCACGTTATAGAGACATGGCTATAACGGTGCCATTTTCATTAATTGTATTGGACAGTTTGCTGTTAAAATGAAATGATCCACCTTGCAAATAACCCGAAATCGGTAAGAACTTTTCTTATATTCCATATATAAAATCATTCACAAGATCATTTTTTAATTTTTTTTGACAGATCTGATTACATTTTACCCCATTTAAAAACCGTGTAGTATTTATGAAAATTTCAGTTTTGGGCTGTGGATGGCTGGGCTTTCCGCTTGCGCAGCGTTTGGTTTCAAAAGACTTTTCCGTAAAAGGTTCAACAACTACAGAAAGCAAACTCTCCCTTCTCAAACAAAATAGCATTGAACCGTACCTGATTCACCTTCCTGATTCACTCAAAAACGAAAAGATCGAACCTTTTTTTGACAGTGACCTGCTTGTATTGAACACCCCGCCCGGCCGCAGGGATAAAGAAGCACTCAAGCGTTATCCCGAAATAGTAAATCAAGTGGTTCAAAAATCAAAAGACCACTCTATTTCGTGGATTATTTTTGCCAGTTCAACTTCAGTTTATAATGAGAATGGAGGTTTTACTTCGGAAGAAGATGCCCAACCGGGCAAGGCATCCAGTACATCGGGCGAAGCACTTCTGAAAGCCGAACAGGCCATTAAAGATTCGGGAATGGATTATACCATACTCCGCTTTGGAGGACTTTACGGCTACGGACGCCATCCGGTAAAATATCTTAGCGGCAAAAAAAATCTGGTCGGTGCCTCCAAACCGGTAAACCTTGTACACCAGGTAGACTGTGTGAATATTATCATGGAAGTGATTGAACAGAAAAAAAGGAATACGATCTACAATGTGGTTTCAGACGGCCATCCGCCGAGAAAAGAATTTTATGAAAGTGCTGCCCGGCATTTTAACATGCCATTACCCACATTCACATCTAAAGAAGAGAAGGACTACAAAGTTGTGTCAAATGCAAAGGTGAAACGCGATCTTTTCTACGAATTCTCCTATCCCAACCCGATGGATCATACTCCGTAATTCAAGCCGGTTCAACTACATATATATCATCGGCAATATTAAACCCGATCGTAGCGGTCTTATTTTCAATTTTCAGGTGAATAGGTCCGTCGAACGGCTCTTTTTTTATCACTTCTACTTTCACCCCTGGTATCAAGCCCTGGTCTTCGAGGTAACGAAGCAGTTCAGGAGACTGGTTTTTAACTCTTTTGATTATTTGGGGAGACTGAGAATCTACAGTGGTAAGCTTGCGGGAGCGTACTTTTGGCATTTGACCATCTTTGGTGGGGATGGGATCGCCGTGAGGATCAACCGTGGGATTGTTCAGTAATTCTGCAATTTTATCTTCAAACTGTTCGGATATGTGATGCTCCAGCTTCTCGGCTTCTTCGTGTACTTCATCCCATGAATAGCCCATCATCTCCTTCAGATAGAGTTCCAGCAGCCTGTGATGACGAATAATTTCCAGTGCAATTTTTTTACCAGATTCAGTCAGGCGCGTGCCATAATAAGATTCATATTGCACAAGGCCCATATCCGAGAGCCGTTTCAGCATGTTGGTTACTGAGGCATTGGCAACACCCAGTTTTTCGGCAAGCCGCGAGGTAGAAAGTCCTTTATCGGTCTCTCCCTCAAGTTTATAGATCGTTTTCAGATAATCTTCAACGGATTGGCTGCGAGCCATAAATAATCAAAAAGTTAGTAATTAACATGTATTTTTTCCGAAAGATACAAACTCTTGGTGAGATATTCGGTGCAGAAAAGTTATCACTGCTCCAGATATTCGTCAAAAGACTGATTCAGAAAGGCATCACTCCCGATGAAATTTAGCAGGTTCGAAAAAACGTCTTCAGCGAGGTAGCCTGGCTGTACACCAACTATTGCCCCTTCTTTATTCAGAAAATAAGTGGTAGGCACATTTTCATTGTCCAATGCACGGGCAAACTCCGCTTCGGTCATCTCGGTGCCGTGGTAGTTCACTTTTTGGTCCGACTCCACATTGATTCTTACCCACACAAAATATTCACTGATGGCTTCGAGTACACCTTCATCGGTGTAGACATTGGATTCCATTCTCTGGCAATAGGGACACCAGGCAGCGTAGACATCTACAAGAATTTTACGATCTTCAGCAGGAGCAATTTTAAGCGCTTCTTCGAGCGAAACCGGTTCCAAAGTAGACCCTTGAGCGGCCGCCAAAGACGGTATAAAAATCAACAGGGTTATAAAGGTGATCAGTTTTTTCATATCAACAAAAATAACGAAAAGTGCTGGAAAATTATTTCTTTTTGATTACGATCATCGTCAGGTCATCATGCTGTTCAGTCTTATCACCAAATTTTTCAAGGTCCTCTTCCAGTTTTTTTATCAGTTCTTTGGCCGGAAGATGGTGATATTTATTAATCAGGTTATGAAGGCGGTGATCTCCGTAAAGTTTATTTGTTTTGCTGATGGATTCTACCACTCCGTCTGTGAACAAAATAAGGATATCATTTTTAACAAATCGAATCTCTTTTTCACTGATGTATTTTCGAAAGACATCCTCATCAGCCATGCCGATTGCGATTCCGTCGGGCTGAAATTCAAGCAGTTTTTTCTGTTTGCTGTCGAAAAATAGAAGCGGGTTGTGCCCAGCACGGGAAAACCGGAAATTACTCTGTTTCGTGTCCAGAACACCAAAAATCAGGGAGATAAAGGTCCCTTTATTGGCATTGTTTCTGAACATTTTATTGGTTTTACTGAGAATCTCAATGGTTGAATCGTGTTCATTACAAAGTGCATGCAGAACCCCTTTGGTAAAGGTCATAAAAAAGGCGGCCTGAATTCCTTTTCCACTCACATCGCCGATAGCTACAGCCATTTTGCCATCATCAAAAGGGATAAAATCGTAGTAATCGCCACCGGTTTCATACGCTGGTTTACAAATAGCGGCAATATCCAGGCCTTCAATTTGGGGTGTTCGTGCCGGCAAAAACGATTGCTGAACTTTACGGGCAATTTGCAATTCCTGTTTAATCCGGTCTTCCGCGGCCAGTTCATGGATAT
>SLGL01000268.1 GCA_007123785.1 Balneolaceae bacterium | reverse complement strand
CGCTCCAGTTGTTTCTAAAAATCTTCTTCTAGTAAAATTGTTATTTGTCATGGCCATTTATTTTTTTTGTTTAGCAGAATACATTCCCTTCCAATTCCCGGAAGCACTCCAATCATTTAAAGTTACCGGTTACTTGAATGTAGTATATAAAAGTTAAAAAGACAATTTTCTTATTTGATTTTGTCAAATTTATTTTAAGAAGATATTGAGTGACGTGTCACAAATAAAATGTCTGGTAAAACCCGTCATCACAGGAAAATGCTGATCGCTTAACACGTTCAAATTTTTTGGATCCGCCTGCCCCGATACCTCAAATTTACCGTAGGCACGGAAGATAGTCAGGACTGTGCCCATGAGTGTATGCCCCGTGCCTCCGGCACTCACCGGGTTTTTGCCTGCCCCATATACCGGAATAAATTCCGGTTTACAATATGTGCGTGCCTACAGCACTCATCTTGCGGAATCATTCTGAAAAACTTTGATGCCTCGCGTCGGGTTTCTTGCGAAGCTTTATGCATGATACAACATGAGATACTTTTACAGCACTATATTGAACTGTTCAGGATCACCTGACTGAACCCTTAATGGAATGGGTCAATCAATTCTGAGACCGGACGGTCACTCCTGCCGGATATGCAAAATCCATCCACATCTGATTGATCTGATCCGGATCCGGCTCACCATCGTAGGTGATGTAGCGATATTTCACAACATAGGGAGATCCGGGCTCGATGGACATCTCTCCAAGCTGGGTTGGTGCATAATTAAAAAACGGCTCATCCGGATGGATGCGCACAGTCTGCGGATGCCGGTAATTGGAGGGGTGGCTCATAATCGCTATTCCAGCCAATTCACCATCACTGTGGCCGCCAATATGAGTCCATTTCACGCGGGTTCCGTGACCATCCCGACCCAGTCCTTCTGAAGTTAAAAACGTTACATTATCGGGATCATTCCAATCCAGATGACCTCTGAATCCAACTCCCCCATAGTGGTACTCAGGAAGTACAAGTGGCTGAGCAGTATTCGCTGTTTGAGTCACTTTTAAGTCAAACATCAGAAACTCACCATTACCCGCTCCGGGATAAACCTTTACTTCCCACTCTTCATTGAGTGCAATTACAGGAGCCGAAGCCGACAAATCAACGAAATGATGCTTCGCTTTCAGGCCTGCATGAACCGGACCTTCCCAGGCAACTTCAAGAGAATCGGCCTGATCCACCCGGCCGCTGTTGGCATGCGGATTCCAAAAGTCGGGTGTTCGTCCCTGAAACTGTGTTCGAGTCCAGGCTGACCAGATTCCTGAATGATGCGGATGAAGATCGGGATTCAAATGGCTGGAAAGTAATATTCCTGAGGGAGATTTTATCGGGTGAATGTAACCACCGCGCTTGTATCGGTCATCAAGCTCAGCAGGCGGAGTATTATCCCTGTGATAATAGCTGAGTATTTTTCGGTCTCCGGTAAAAAACGTGATCAAAACATCATCAATCTCTTTGCGAACCACCGGATCTGTTGGTTGCGGGTTTAAATCTGCCTGGTAATTCCGGCTCTCTCCAGCGGCAAGGTGGTCGAGAATAAACGAAGCCTTGTTGTTATCACCTACCTGAAGCAGCGTTTCCTCTCCATTTTCGGCCGTCATGCGATACACTCCCGGATCAACGTCTTCGGGAAAATAGAAACTTACCACAGATCCTGAGCGGTCAATCTCACCTGATGAAACCGTTATGCTGTATTGCTGAGCCAGTGCCATGCCTGCAGATCCCAGTAAAAACAAAAAGAAAAGAAGTACAGTAAAGAAGTATTGATTTTTTTGAATCATCTTTTTTGGATTAGGTTTTGAAAAATTTCGTTGTGGTATCTTTATTTTATCGCCTGTCAGGCTGGCGCTATGTTATTTTCAATAGTGTGACAGAGTCATCTGACGAGTCGATTTGGACTCATCCCAATCATCTAAAATGGTTCATTATTTGAAAAACCCGACCGATGACTTACTCCTTGTTTCACCATTGACTTGACATTAGTGCCCGTCCGTCTACATAATCTGAATACCCAGCATCGATGAAAAAACATAATAGGTAAGCAGTGTTACAAGTATTGCAAAAAAGAGGTTCAGCAGCAAACCCGCTTTTGCCATTTCCGGGATCGTCATCACCCCGCTTCCATAAACAATGGCATTAGGAGGTGTAGCCACCGGCAGCATAAAAGCACAGCTTGCCACAAGAGCAACCGGCAGCGCAAAAAGAAGCGGATCCTGCCCGATACCGATGGCCACAGAACCGATGACCGGTAAAAAAGCGGCCGCTGTGGCAGAGTTGCTCGCCAGCTCTGTGAACATGATAATCACAATAGCCACGATAAAAAGAATCAGAATGACGTGCCATCCGGCAAGGATACCAAGATACCCGCCCACCCATTCGGCAAGGCCTGTACGCTGGATGGCTCCGGCCAGAGATAAACCTCCACCAAAAAGAATCAATACACCCCATGGAATTTTTTCTGCATCTTCCCATTTCAGCAGAAAAACAGCTTTTCGGATATCAATTGGAATGAGAAAGAGCAAAAGTGCCCCAAAAATGGCAATACCGGCATCGGTCAGGCCAGGAATCAGATCAGCAAACAGCGGTCTTGTAATCCACATCAGCCCTACAAAAATAAATACCACAGCAACCATAATTTCTGCTCTTGAAATACTGCCGAGCCTTTTAATTTCATCCATGATATACTCACGTCCACCCGGTAATTTTTGGAATTTTACCGGATAGATAATGTTGGCAAGTGTATAAAAAATAACAGGCAGGCCGAGGATCACAACAGGAATACCGATCATCATCCACTCAGCAAAATTAATTTCGATTCCATAAGCATCATTCACAAAGGCGATCATCAGGGCATTCGTAGGTGTTCCGATCACCGTACCCAGCCCTCCTACACTTGAAGAGAAAGCAATAGCCAGCATCAGAGTGAGGCCGAAATTTTTCAGTTCCTTTTGGGTAATACCAACATTTTGGACGGATTTGGTAAGCTCAATAACCGACATAGCGATCGGAAGCATCATCAGGGTGGCAGCCGTATTACTCACCCACATACTCATAAAGGCAGAAGAAACCATAAACCCGGCAATGATATTTCTCGGTTTGGAACCGATAAACGCAATAATATTAAGGGCTATTCTTCGGTGAAGATCCCACCGCTGCATGGCTATGGCAATTATAAAACCACCCATGAAGAGAAATATCATTGGATTGGCGTAGGGTGTTGCAGCAGCATTGATATCTGACACAGCGAGAACCGGAAAAAGTACAATCGGCAGAAGGGCAGTTGCCGAGATGGGGATGACTTCTGTTACCCACCAGGAAGCCATGAGAACCGCAATGGCTGCAGTTCGCCAGCCTTCAAGACTCAACCCTTCGGGTGGGCTGGAGAAAAGCATCAGAAAAAAAAGAAAAAGCCCTCCCAAAAAACCGATCCACTTGGCTATGCTTATCGGCCCCTCAGTTTCACTTCCCGCTTTAAATCCGTCATTCGTTCCGGAATCTGGATCTTTTTTTGATTTTTTTTCCTTTGCTGAATCCTGCATTATGCCTTGGCCCCTGTTTTTCTATCCATTTTTATCTTGTCTGATTCATGCAGTCATCTGTTTAAATACTGAACCTGTACTCGTTTATAACCATATATAAAATCGCTCCACTACAACGTTACAACCGGTTGATAGTCAGACCGCCATCAACCATGATCACTTCACCACTTGAATAAGGAAAATCTCCCCGAACCAGCGAGGATACTGCTTTCCCTACATCATCGGGTGTACCCCAGCGAGGCTGAATGGTAAGGCCTTCTGCGATCAATTTATCATATTTTTCAGTAACCGCGGAAGTCATGTCGGTGCGAATCACACCCGGCCTGACTTCATAAACCGGAATATTATATTCGGCAAGACGTACAGCCCATACCAGGTTATGCATTGCCAGCCCTGCTTTGGAGATGCAGTAGTCTCCCCTGTCGGGT
>SLGL01000239.1 GCA_007123785.1 Balneolaceae bacterium | reverse complement strand
GTCGCGAAATACTATTTGTGTAAAAGCCGAGCAATCTACTCCATTCTGGCTGCTGCCGCCAAGCCTGTAGGGTGTCCCCTGCCATTTATTATGGGCAGAGTGGAGCTGCTGCTGAACAGAGCTGACTGCCTCATCCGTCACTACCGTCATCATGGGCGGGCGGTCTGTGCTTCCCGCCGGTGCCTGACTACCGGTTCTGTACACTCCACACCCTGAAAGCAGGGCAGCGATTAAACCAAAAAGAAAAAAATGTAACAGAAATGAGCTGTTCACTTGTTAAACTTTTGCAGATGATTGTTGTATCTTCGGAGACAATGCCGTCCCGGCTTGAATATATTACGATAAACTTCTGTGAATATTGAATCAAGTCTGGATTCTTTGTTTTTTGAATAATACCTGATCTCAAACAAAAAATCTTTCATGCAGTTACTTGTAAATATCGATCATGTTGCCACTCTTCGCAACGCCCGGGGCGAAGGTTTCCCAAGCCCGATTGAAGCTGCCAAAATTTGCGAAGATGCCGGAGCTGCCGGTATCGTTTTCCATCTACGCGGTGACCGCCGCCACATCCGCGATGAGGATGTGTATGAACTGAAAAAAAGTGTTCAGGGTATTCTCGATTTCGAGATGGCGGCAACCGATGAGATGATCCGGATCTGCAAAGAAGTAAAACCCGAACTGTGTACTCTTGTTCCCGAAGGACGAGAAGAATTAACTACCGAAGGCGGCCTGAATATGAAGGTGGTATATGATGATTTTGAACAGCGGGTTTTCCCGGCTTTTAAAGATACCGGAATTCTGATGAGCCTTTTTCTGGATCCGAACCCCGAAGATATTGAGCTGGCTGCCAAACTTGGAACCGATGCCGTAGAACTGCACACCGGAAATTTCGCCAACGCAACATCCAAAAGTGAACAGCTGCACGAACTGGAACGATTGCAGAAAGGTGCCGAGCAAATTCATAAACTCGGGATGACAGTAAATGCCGGCCACGGATTAAACCTCAATAATCTTCCGGTATTGATCAACTCCGTGCCGCATCTTCAGGATATCAGCATCGGCCATGCACTGGTTTCACAGTCTCTGTTCTGGGGTCTGGAACGAACGGTGAAGGCTTATCTGGAAATTATGAAGGGACGTTAATTTTATATTAGTACCTGTTTAGCGACCTTACAGCATACCTGGTGACTTTCGTCCGATGCTTGGGATCACTTTCAATGGGAAATATTTTGGTTCATCCCGACGCGGTCGCTGTCAGCTTGTTTGATTCGAACCGCTAAACTCATACTTATATTAACGACAAAATAGCGCACAAGTCATCAGTTGAGTCAATTTGAAATTTTCATAATCATTAAAAATGTTCACTTTTTCTATAAATCATTCGTTGACTGTTATAATTGTGTCGTATCAAAGATAAAACGACGGGGAAGTCTCCCGAACAATCGAAGAATTCCCACTTTATTTAAACTACTATAAATACTGAATTTTGACTGAAAAACCACATAAGTCCGGTTATGTTGCCATCATAGGAAAGCCAAATGCAGGCAAATCCACGCTGATGAATCGCATACTTGGCAGTAAGATCTCCATCACCACACATAAACCTCAAACTACGCGGCATCAGGTTGTGGGTATCTTCTCGGATGACCATACCCAAATTATTTTTCTTGATACCCCCGGAGTAATCACTCCAAAGTACGAACTGCAAAAAGCAATGATGAAAACCGTCGAACGAGCACGTGCCGATGGTGACCTGATATTGCTCATCTTTGATCCAACCGACACCTATCCCACCGATGAAGTGATTGAGTTGCTCCGGACCATCAACAAACCGATCTTTCTGGTGGTTAACAAAATCGACAGCATCGATGAGAAGGCAGCCAAACAAAAGGTGGCTTCGATTGAAGAGAAGCTCAGGTTCAAGGCCGTTCATTACGTATCTGCCATCCGAGGGGATGGAATGGACGAATTACTTGAAGATATCCGCAGCCAGTTACTGCCCGGGCCACCCTATTATCCCAAAGAGGATTTAAGTGAACATCCGGTTCGATTTTTTGTATCGGAACTGATCCGTGAACAGCTCTTTTTGCAGTTTCATGAAGAGATCCCCTACTCCTGTACGATTGATGTGATTTCATACGAAACAGAAGAAGAGATAGACCGAATTAGTGCCGATATTATCGTGAACCGGAAGTCCCAGAAAGGCATGCTGATTGGAAAAGGCGGAGCAGCTATTAAAGAGCTGGGTATTAAATCGCGTGAATCGATTGAAGAATTAATTAGAAAAAAAGTATTTCTTGAATTGCATGTGAAAGTACGGGAAAAGTGGCGTGAAAAAGAGAACTGGGTACGAAACCTCGGTTATTGAGTGATGAAGAAAAAAGCTCTTTCAGTACTGTCTCAACCCTCCTGGAAACTTCTGTTTTCTCTTTTTTTCTACCTCTACCTTACAATCCATTCCTGTTCAGAACAACCTGTTTTAGAATGCCCGGACGGCCTGGAACCTTTTCATCAGGTAACTCTTTATTTTGGGCTCTCCTCTCCCGATGGAACCATTTCTGCCAGCGACTGGCAAAGCTACCTTGAAGATGTGGTAACGCCCCAATTTCCCGAAGGCTTCACCGTATTTGATTCATACGGGCAATGGAAAGATCCCGAAGGAGTTATCATTAAAGAGCCGGGCAAAGTGATCACCCATTATTATACTATCGATGACAACAAATCCGAACCGATTAATGCTGTAATTGAAGGATTTAAAGAGCGGCATCAGGCGCAATCAGTTATAAGAGAAAAAAATGTGATATGTCTCTCATTTTAAAGCGTTTATTCTCAATACCCCCGATAAAAAATTCTGAAAATTTTTCCCTGAAAATAATCACTCACATACAAGCTGCCGTCCGGCCCTTCTGCAATATCAATCGGGTTCGCCTTCCCATCGAACTCAAAAACAGCAAAATCGGAAAATGAAACAGAGGCATTCACTCCGGAGCCTTCTTTTTCCACAATTTGAATACGCTTACCTATAGGGTCGGGTCCATCACTAACTACTCCAAACAGAACCTGTAATAATGCTCCATGATATTGCGATGGAAATTGATTGCCCAAATACCTGTGCAGGCCAGTGGGTACAACAGCATCCTCCCAAACGTACAAGGGTTTAGAATAATCAGGATTCCCATGAAAACCTTCAGCGAACGGCCAGCCGTGGTTTGATCCCGGTTCAACCTGTCTGAATGTGTCCATCCCCACATCTCCGTTATCACTCATTAATAGCTCTCCATTATCACCAAAGGCCAAATCGAATGCATTCCTAAAACCCAATGCGTAAACATAGTTGTCTCCTCCGAATGGGTTATCCGCGGGAATATCACCACTTTCTGTAAATCTCAATACTTTGCCATGTTTTGCGCTGACCTCCTGGACCATCTCTGGCCGATATGCATCGCCTACAGACAGATAGAGCATTCCATCGGGCAAGAACCTCACATTTTGAACCTGATGCCCCTGCTCACTTGGCAAATCTGAGAGTATTTCTGTAAAATCTGCAGACCTGTTATTCTCATCGGTTATTCTTGCCACGTAACCAGATTCTCCCTCTTCGCCCGGCAATGCATATGTGATATATAGCCACCTGTTGTTTTGATAGTCGGGATGAAATTCCAGTCCGATCAACCCCCGTGATCCGCTGAACGGAAATGAATCCGGATAGAAATCCTGCAGGTTGAAGAATGGCTCTTCCAGTCGTTCCCCATCCTCAAATATCCAGATATGTCCTGTTGTAAGTTCATTTACAAAAAGTCGGTTGCTCCCATCAGGTGGAAATTCAATCGATGTAGGCCCATCTAATTGTGAGGCAATAACTTCAGAGAAAAAACCGTCGGGAAGTACAATAGGCAGTTCATCATCAACCGGAGGTATGGGATCATCCTCCGGCTCCGAATCCGTTGTGCAGGCAAATAATAAAAAGAGAAAACAAGAAATTACAACATGTAGTTTGTTTTTCATGGTTCT
>SLGL01000188.1 GCA_007123785.1 Balneolaceae bacterium | reverse complement strand
GAATACGGAATAAATATCGTCGATCATACCGATGTTTTCAGGTCATTCGAATGGGCGCTGCCTAATTTCAATTCACGCACCATTGAAACGGCTCTTTGGAGAACGCCTGGGCTGGCGCCAAGATTTATCTATTTTAACGATGATTTCATTATAACAAAGAAAGTGAACCGGGACGATTTTTTCCATGATGATAAAGTAGTTTTGAGAGGAAGCTGGAAGCCGATTCGCAAGTACGGAAGAGTGCGCATGGCACTGAATAATGTTGTGAGTTATATCGCCAAACATGCACTTGGAATTACGCGGTCTATGCACCTGCTGCTTCAGATACGTTCAGCCGAGCTTGCAGGATTTTCAAAGCAGTATTTTCGTGCTCCCCATGTTCCGCATCCTATTCATACCGAAACTCTGAAAAAATTTTTCAAAGCAAAACCTGAGCTGTTCAAAGAGAACATTCGCTTTCAGTTCAGAAATATGGATCAGTTTTCAGCGATCCACCTTGCCAATCATATTGAGATTCTTCAGCAAAAGGCGATTCTGAAGGATGAATCGGATGTGATGATGATTAACGGAGAAATGGATTTTTCATTTATGGTGAACAAAAAACTGGTACAGCTTAAAACAGGTGAAGTAAAATTTGTGTGTCTTCAGGGATTTGAAAATTTCGGAGAAAAGCAGCGAAAAGAGATCGAATCCTCCTTTAGTACCGTACTGGGCCTTGCCTGATGTATCAGAATGTTTTTTCTCTGAGCAGTCCGCTTATGCCAACAGCTGTAGCTGCGGTGCCAAAAATCAGAAGCCATACAGTTCGGTTATCAGGCCTTGCCAGAACATAATCAGCGATTTCTTTCTGAAATTGCTGATATTCATGGTTACCGAACCATAATAAAATCAATCCAGTAACCAAGCATATAACCGGGAACCACCGGGATTGGAAAAACCCGTCTGATTTACTGCCCTCAGACATTTTTACAGATTAAATTTTGGGAATTACGATTTTTTGAAAAAGAAACCTACAAGACCGGCAACCGCTGCTGCAGCACCACCAATCATCATCCACATGGCACCACTGTCGGGTGAACCGGTTACAAACTCCTCAATTTCCGAACCAAGAGACTGCTGCTCCTGGTATCCAAAGTATAATAGAATCAAGCCGGCTACAAAAAGAGCCGCTGAAATCATTTTTTTCATTTTTGCAGGGATAATGTTCAAATTTAATCTCTGTTGCCGAAATATTCCTTTCTGGCTTCGAGAAGTTTTAGTATACGCTGCATACTCCTTTTCTTCACGAGTATATCGCGGGTATAATAGATGGTAGAAAAAATTACAAATGCCCAGGCTGACAGGCCCAATATCAAACTGATGTTATTGCCATCATTACCATACTGAATAAAGTGATAAACACTAAGGAATGAAAATACCAGGATCGAAAAAATCACAAAAACACCGATAATTCTGATCTGCCTGAGTGAGTACGTTGCCAGTTTTTTATAATTTTCCTCTTGCAGCCATTTCTTTTGCTGAAAGAGAAGAAAATGATTGTACTGGTTTAACTCCTCTTTTATCATGGCAATAAAAATATCATCTTTCGGCATTGCATTCGAGAAATACTTAACATTCTGACTACTTACAATAATAAATTGAGTCCTTTGATTCCATTCAAGAATATATTTGTTGATGTAAATTTCATCCAATTTCGTAAGATTTTGTAAAACAGGAAGTAATCTTCTCATTTAATGACTAAAAAAACAATTTATCCGGTAATTTCGACATTGGCAGCTGTTCTGATTATTCCAATAATAGCAGCAGCCCAGCCTGGTCCAGCCGAGCTTGCCGACCGCTTAAATGACATTTACAGTGAAAGAATTTCATCTATCGATAATTTAACGATCACTGTAGCTGCCGAGAATGGTGACCTTTTTCCGGAAACAACTACACGGTATATAAAAATTTACCGGGACGGAAGAGATGTACTGGTCACTGAAGATATTGAGCTGGACCTGGGTGTTTTGAGCGGAGCGTTTGACGGGCAGTTGCCTGCTCTGATTCGTGCAGCTCACACAATTTCCCATGAAACCCTTGATGGCAACGATGTTTACAGGATAGAGGTGGATGATGCCAATGCACTTTTTGAACTCGGAACTGAAGATACGGAGTACGCCTACGATGATGTATCGGTTACTCACGCTGTAGTATGGATGCATCGGACGAAATTATATCCGCTGAAATTGGAAATGGGACAAATTTCTGAAGAGGGCTTTAATATTACAGTTACGCTGTTAATGGAAGATTACCACGTCTATTCAGGCCTTCCGGTGCCGCACAGGATTGAAATGAAGGTGGATGGAATGGAAAATCAAATTCCAGAGAGTGACCTCGAATATATCCGGCAATATCTCGATAATCTGCAAGCCGAACTGGAGGAGATGCCCGAAGCCGACCGGGAAGCTGCAGAAATTCAGATGCGTCCTCAAATCGAACAGCTTCAACGTTTTCTTGAGAGCGGCGGCGTAGCAATGGGAGGAATGGTTTTTGTTATTCGCGATGTTCAGGTGAATCAATGACAGAGCAGGCTTGATGGAGTCTGTTATTAGAGTCAGATCAGAAGAGTGTCAAGTCAAATGTAAACTTGCGTAAGGAAACCCGCAATGTTTCCTTGTCACCAAAGCATTAAGATTGGAATTATGCAGCCTTTTTGAAGAAAAAACATTGCGGGTTTTATCGTCATTTGATCGTTGACATCAGAAGAGATCAAAACCAGATTTTTCAAATTAATGCATTGTTCCGAGAGGATTTTCCGGCATATACGGTTCGAACGGATACACATCCGGGGTGACTATTACGCCTGTTGTTTGTTTGAATGGCAATTCTGAATCTGTATTGTGAGTTGCTTCTACAAACCAGGCGGTAAATCCATCCTCCGGGGTAACAACTTCAACAAACAGATTTCCTTCTTCGGGTATTTCAACTGCTTCCGCTTTCCAGGCCCGGTCGATCACATACAGCCTGAAATCACGGTCATTTGGGTTATGTGCACTCCAGAGAAGCAATTCATCAGGGAGGTTATCAGGGTCAAGCTGAATACGGAATCCGTTTTCTTCGGTACTCCAGTGAAAGGTGGGGATAGCTTCATCATTGATGATAAAATTGTGAAAAGCTGCAAGACTAACCGGTGCATCACTGCCACTAATGGAGTGGCCGCTGTTGGGAACATATCTCAGGTATTTTTCTTCCGGCAGATCATTCCAGTAAAACTGCCATGAATCGGGTAGGAAAAACTCATCACTCGCGGCATTCACAATGTATTTTGGCATCTGCAAACGGTCGAGGTAAGAGTAGGGATCCACAATTTCGAGCATACGGGCAAACTCGGTTGAAAATTGCCAGTCCATGATCTGTTCATCCACATACTCGCTGATGGCGGGGGACCATTCTCCATAAGCTTGCCAGTGATGTTCAAATGAAGGAATGACATTCAGCAGGTCGATCACAGCTGGGGCAATAGCCACTACACGATCATCAAAAATACCGGTCGTCCAGGTGGTCCATCCTCGCTTGGAACCACCGGTAACCACATAATTATCAACACGTCTGTCAGTGTGTTCAGTGGTGAAATCTGTGATTGTATCCATTGCACGGACAGCTGCTGCAGTCATGGGCAGGCGGCTCAGCCAAACGGCATCTTCATCTCTGGCACCACCCTCCAGATACTTTCTCCATCCGAAGGCAATCAGGTCATCTTCATAGCGATGATCCAGCCGATCATCATCCAAAAAAGTGATTGGTTGAAATGGGACATTGTGCAGATATGCAGTCACTGAATTTGTTTTGAGGGCCGTATTCAGTACGAACGTATTTACAGATTCGGGAAGATCCGTATTGATGCTTCCTCCGCCAATCCATAGCAATCCGGTGTTATGGTTTACCTGGTCGGGAACTACAATTGTAAGCCAGTGCCACCATGATGTTTCGTTTACATCATCTGCTGTAAGCCACTCTTGCGATACCATCCGGATGATGTATGCTGTGTAGCCATCCTCTTCAATGGTGCTTTGCAATTCATACTCATAAGCAGGGTGTACATCAGAAAGGTAGGATTCAAGCGGATTTACGTCGTTATTCTCCGGAGTACATGAAATAGCATGGAGAGTAAAAAGAGATATTACCAGAGCAGATATGCAGAGTTTTTTCATAGCTGTAAACATTGAGAATATTGGATTTTAAACTCTGCATATATACAAATTGAGGGAGAAACAGACAACCTGAAACTTGCTGAATGAGATGAATTATTTCCCAAACGTGAGGACTTTTACAGGGTCGGTCTTTGCCGCTACACGTGCCGGCAGCCAGGAGGCCAGGGCGCAAAGCAAAATGGTTACAGTACTCACAATAATAAAATCGAGCATGTGCGGTTCTACGGGAGCTGTGCTCATGTAGTAGTTTTCTTCGGAAAGAGGAATGATTTCATAGGTGATCTGAAGCCAGTAAAAAAGGAGCGATATTGCAATTCCCATAATCAATCCGCTGAAAGCCACGAAAAGTCCTTCCAATAGAAAAATCTGTCTGATCGCTTTACTTTTGGCACCAATGGTTTTCAGAATTCCGATATCTTTCACACGCTCGAGTACCATCATCAGCACTGTGCCGATCAGGTTAAATGCGGCAACGATAATCATCACACCAATCACCAGTGGAATGGTTTCTTCCTGAAGGTCTACCCATGCAAATATATTCCGATAACGCTGGTAGATACTTTCCGTCACATAAGGGAAACTGGTTTGATCGCGTATTAAAGAGTAAACTTCCTGAATCTGACCGGTGTCAATCACATTGATTTCCATGGCACTGGCCTTGCCGGGGCCAAAATCAAACAGGTTTCTTACCGATTCGATATTTGCAAGGGCAAAATTATCATCAAATCTGGAAATTCCGGTCTGATATATCCCGGTCAGTGTGAACTGCTGAATTTCCGGGGTATTGAACGGAGTGGGGAGTTCGTCAATAGCATAAAGTGTAACACGGTCTCCAATTTCCGCCCCGATGGTTCGTGCAAGAGCGGTTCCCAGAATAATACCCGGCAGGCCACTTTCCTGTACGCTCAGGTCGTATGTTCCCCTTGTAACGTAGGTGTGCAGGTTGGTCACATCACCTTGCTCATGAACCCCCTTAATTACTGTGCCGCTTACATCACGGGTAGACTGGACCATAACTTGCCCGAGAATGACCGGTTGAACCTGGGCAACTCCGGGAATATTACTGATGTGGGCCTGTAGGGTATCTGCCCGGTTGATCGTATCACTGGCATAGGAATTGACCGTGATGTGTGGTGCAAATCCTACAATTTTTTCGTTAATGGTGGATTTGAAACCGTGGACAATCGATAGTGCAATCAGCAGCCCCGCTGAACCGATGGCTACGCCTCCAATCGCCATGATTTTGATGAAGGAAAGAAAACGCGATTCCCGCTTGTTTCCCTTAAAATATTTGCCGGCAATATACCAGGTGAATTTCATGTTTGGGTTCCCTGTTCGTATAATTCATACTGTGGCAATGTTAATGTCATTTTATGAATCTTAATGGCAATCTTATAGGATAATTGAAAGACTTCTGGTGTCAAGTCAACCTAAACCTGTCGGGTTTGATAGCTCAAAAACAGTATAATGACGGGGAGTCATCAGACGAGACGGTCTGAGATCATCCCAATCATCTTAAATGGTTCATTTTTCGAAAAACTCGTCAGATGACTTTTTGAACTTTAGCCGAAATTTTACGCTTGACACAACACTAAATCTTAATAATTCTTCATAGTGAATAGTGGTGAAAATACGTTAACAAATTTTCAAGTTGTAACCCGCAATCCGCAACCACATCCCTCTTACTCCGGCCTCATAAGCGGAAAAAAGAGAACATCACGGATCGACTCGGAATTGGTCATGATCATCGCAAGGCGGTCAATGCCGATGCCGATGCCTGCAGTGGGGGGCATGCCGTATTCGATGGCACGGAGAAAATCTTCATCGAGGGTCATCGCTTCGTCATCGCCTTCGCTGCGTAAACGAGTCTGTTCCTCAAAACGTTTGCGCTGATCTACCGGATCATTTAATTCTGAAAAGGCGTTGGCAATTTCTTTTCCGTTGCAAATCGCTTCGAAACGCTCCACCAGCCCTTCTTTAGAACGGTGCTTCTTGGCAAGCGGACTCATTTCAATTGGATAATCCGTGATAAATGTGGGCTGAATCAGTTTCGGTTCCACGTACTCTCCGAAAATTTCATCAATCAGTTTTCCTTTGCCCATTCCATCCTCAATGGGGATGTTCAGCTCTCTGGCGATAGTAAGAATTTCTTCTTCGGTTTTTCCGTATAGATTGTGTCCGGTCTCATTTTCAATCGCTTCGTACATGGGTACTCGCGCCCATGGGCGTTTGAAATCGATTTCATGCTCACCCGATTTTACTTTGGTTGAGCCGTGCAGTGTAACAGCCACGTTTTCAACCATTTCCTCCATGAAATCCATCATCCAGTTGTAGTCTTTGTATGCGACGTAGAGTTCCACCTGTGTGAATTCTGGGTTGTGAAAACGGGAGAGCCCCTCATTACGGAAATCTTTTGAAAACTCATATACGCCGTCAAATCCACCCACAATCAGTCGTTTCAGATAGAGTTCGTTGGCGATGCGAAGGTACAACTGCATATCCAGAGCATTGTGATGGGTAACAAACGGCCGGGCCGATGCGCCGCCATAAATTGGCTGCAAAATGGGTGTTTCAACTTCGAGATAACCGCGCTCGTTCATAAACTCACGCATTGCCTGCACCATTCGGGTACGCTTGATGAAGGTCTCTTTTACCTCCGGATTTACAACAAGATCCACATATCGCTGGCGATAACGGAGTTCTTTATCGGAGAATGCATCGTACGTAACCACTTCTCCCTCTTCGTTTTCCACCTCTTTGGGTGTGGGCAGCGGCCGGACAGTTTTGCCTAAAAATTCAAACTCTTCGGCATGGACGGTGGTTTCGCCGGTGCGGGTTTTAAACACAAATCCTTTGATCCCCACAAAATCTCCGATATCCACCAGTTTTTTGAACACTTTGTTGTATTCATCCACACCCACATCATCGCGGCGGATGTAAACCTGGATGACTCCCTGCGAATCCTGGAGTGTAAAAAAAGATGCTTTGCCCATAATCCGGCGCGTTATCACCCTCCCGGCAATAGCCACACGTTTGGCGTTTTCGGTGCCCCCGGATGGATCGATAACGAAAGATTCATCATCTAAAATTTCGGTGGTATAGTGAGTAACATCGTACTGATAGGGGTAGGGGTTGACATCAAGCTCTCTCAGTTGATTTAATTTCTCCAGCCTGATCTGTTGCTGTTCACTGAGTGAAGGATCTGGTTTGCTCATCAAATGTTGGTTCAATTTTTATTGTATATTCAAGCCTCATAAGATAAAAAATTATAAGGGAAGTTGGCATTGTGAGTTAAAATGATGGCAGGATTTGCCGGAAATATCATTTGAAATGAATAGTTATTGTTTTGAAGTATCGACAAGCCTGAAATTTGTTTTTAAAATACCTGTTTTTCAATGGTATGAACCGGTAATTGACAATAAAAATTAGAGTGAAGGACTCCATAAAGAGAAAAAATTATCTTTGCATATCTTTTTGGATCATTCGTTTTGAATTTGATCACTTCAGTTTTTGGGATCAGGAGAACTGAATAAATAAATTGGTGATAGCTTTATCAAAATAGTAGATTTCAGCAACTGAAAAACTAATAAACATCTGTGCCCGAACGTATTCATCACCCCGATTTACCAGAAGAAATCCTGGTTTCTTATCAACCGATCATCATCCCGAGAAAGGGGCTGGATGTGAATCAGCTTGAGGCTCATTCCGGGGCAGCACTTTTGAAAAAATCGGCAAAAATCTGGTTTTCTGTTCAGCAAATGGAGATACACGCCTTAAAGAATGAAAAACCAAGAGCATTCATCAATAGTGAGGAGATTTCTGTGAGTTTTTCACATACAAATAATGCACTCTCTGCTGCGATATCTAAACAGTTTGTTGTAGGGTGCGACATGGAAATGGAGAGAAGGGCAGTTCACCCAAAACTGATGAAGCGAATGAAACATGATCAGGAAAAGATTGATTTATATTCCAGAGTTGCACCAATCCGTATCTGGACATTTAAAGAATCGGCATTGAAAATGATCGGCACAGGCCTTCGGAAGCCAATGAATAGTGTAAAGGTCACAAGAGAGGATTCTTCTAAATTCAGTGTGGAATTTGATGACGGGAAACGGGCAAAAATTTGCAGCTTTCAGCATAAAGAACACTGGATTTCTATCTGCTATACATTGTTTTAATTACTTGTTGAAGAGAACCCATGATCGATATAACCAACCTTATTCTGTAATAATGAAAGAATTGAATGAAGTAACCATCATCGGAACAGGAGCGGTTGGTTCGGCTCTGCTCGATTTTTTCAGGAAGGAACAGATTCCTGTTCGATCTGTATGGAACAGCAGATCTGGTGTTGTTTATTCTGAGAATGGAAAGAAGGTTTCGGTTCGGAATTCTATTCCGCAGTCAGAAAATCAGATCGGGCGGTATATTTTTATCACCACACCCGATGATTTGATTCCTGTCATCTCGGAAAAGATTGCGGGCCTGCCGGTAAAATGGCGTGTGAGAAATGTGATTCACTGTTCGGGAAATCTAAATTCCGGTGAACTCTCCGCTCTTTCAGAAAAAGGAGCCAGAACCGTTTCGATGCATCCGCTTCAAACATTTACAAAAAAAGAGGGTTCGGAACGCCTGGGCGGTATCTCAATAAGTCTTGAAGGAGATGAAGAGCTAATCGTGGAACTGAGAACTCTGATCAAAAGAATGGGAAGCAATCCTGTGGAGTTAAGCAGGGAACAGAAACGGGCTCTGCATATCGGAGCGGTATTTGCCTCAAACTATCTCGTGGCTCTGCTCCATAAAACGGAAACATATCTCGAAGAGGAGGGCATCATGGGTGGGCTGGAGATACTAAAACCCCTGATGTTACAAACAATTGCAAACATTTTGGAAAAAGGCCCCGTTGAAGCGCTGACCGGCCCGGTGTCGAGAGGGGACGTCAGTTCAGTACAAAAACACCTTGATTCACTGCGGGGTAACCATAAAACCGAAAAATTATACAAACTTCTGGGTGAAGAGGCACTGCGAATCAGTCAGAAACGCAGCGAGGTGGATGAGGAGCTGCTGCAGGAATTGAAAAATTTGTTGATGAAGTAGTGTCGTGTCAATGATGTGATGGCACGTTGTTGTCAACGCAAACCCGCCTAAAGATTTAATGGCCGGGATCCCATATTTTACAAACTCCCGAATTGCGGATTCGCTGATCGTGGGTAAGAAGTGGACAGTCAGAAAGCATCGACGTGGCGGCAATCAAACGGTCAGCTGGATCTGCATGAAAAGATTCCGGCAGATTACGCTGAGTGAGGATTACATCCAAATCCACAGCCAGTACTGTAAGAAAAGCTTCGTTTGTGGCCTCAGTAATCCAGCTTTGAAAATCGGGGAGGAGAGTTATCCGGGCTATACCCAATCGGGACCGGAGTAATCATCAAAGGGAGTATCTGTGGGGTGGAGTTCAGAGGCCGAACCTTTTCCTTTCAGTTTTTTCCAGGGAGCCTTTGGTATAGCTGCAGTATGATCCTGAAATTCGTTTTCAAGCAGTTCTGTAAACAACTCTTTGAGCGTAATTCCACGTTCAACGGCCTTCATTTTGGCCTTCTTCATTAATTCATCCGGTATGTCGATAGTAGTTCGCATATAAACATATTATCATATATACGATTAAATGTATATTTTTTTCAAGAGAAATAATACGGAAACCTGAAGTTGAAATTTGCGGGTAACTTTTTAGATTTGATTAAAATGTTTATAGCAAATGAAAATGACACAGAACGACTATTATAATCGTGTTTATGAAATTGTGGCTGAAATCCCGTACGGAAGAGTAACAACCTACGGAACTATCGCGCGCTATTTGGGAGTGGCATCCGGCGCTCGGATGGTGGGATATGCACTCAATAATCTGGCTTCGAACTCTGATGGAACGGTTTACCCTGCTCATCGCGTGGTGAATCGACTGGGGCAGTTGACCGGCCGTGCGCATTTTCCCGGCGATTCGATGCGTGAACGGCTGGAGCAGGAGGGTGTTACATTCAAGGAAGAGTATACGGTGGATATTGAGAACCATTTCTGGGAGCCAGGCATGGGTTCATAATGCTCAATCAGGTTGGATCCGAAATACTTTCGAATATTATCTTACGGTTGAGTTGGTGGCTATTTGTTAAAAAGAGTGCTGATTAATGAGAGTGCATTACGGGTCAGTGATCTACTGTTCTGTTTTATTCCCCGAACAGGACGATCTGAAGGTCCATTACATTATTACCGGTGGGTCCTGTGATGATGTGTCCGCCCGCTTTTTGAAAGAAATGGTAGCTGTCATTACGGTCGATGTAATCCCCGGGATCAACTCCGTTATTTTTTGCTTTCTGCCAGGTTTTCTGAGTGACAATCGCCCCTGCGGCATCGGTAGGCCCGTCAATTCCGTCGGTGCCAGCACTCAGAAATGTGATATTTTGTTTCAGGTCTTTAAGCCGTTTTGCCATTCTCAATGCCAGTTCCTGGTTTCTGCCTCCGAGTCCATCGCCGGTTACTTTAACAGTACATTCTCCGAAGAACACGAGGGCTTTTTTCTTTGAACCCGAATCCAGTACAGATTTAACTTTTTTAAAAATCTTCTCTTCAAAATCGTCAATCAGGCCAGACCATGCCGGTGAAACCAGTTCGGTTTGATAGCCCTCCTGTTCGATCAGTTCCTTTGTCCGGCCGGCTACTATAGAAGCGGAGGAAACAATCCAGCTAAAGTGCTGATCAAAATCGATCGAGCATTCGATCTCATTATTTTTTTCCTCGGCATTCAGTCCATTCTGAAGATGTTCTTTTACGGATTCCGGGAGATCTTCCAGGATGGAATATTTTTCGAGTACATCAACCGATTCACGAAAGGAGATCTCCTGGGCTATTGTGGGGCCGCTTCCGATGTATCTCAGATCGTCATCCGGCACATCCGAAATCACGAGGTCAATTAATGTTGTGTGGTTCAAACGACTCAGAAAGCGTCCGCCTTTAACCTGTGAGAGTGTCTTCCGAACGGTATTCACCTCGTGGATGGACGCCCCCGATTGCAGCAACGCCTTAAAAACCTGCTGTAGTTCTGTCATAGAAATCCCTTCAACCGGTAAAGCAAAAAGTGCGGAGGTTCCACCCGAAATAAGGTTGATCACAATGGAATCATCAGGGATTCCATCAGCAAATGAGACAAGTTTTTTAGAGGCTTCAAAACTTTTTTCATCGGGAATCGGATGGGTGCCTTCGAGCATCTCGATGGTGGAAAGCTCTGCACGGGAACCGGGTGGTGCGATGATCAGTCCGGCTTCGATCCGGTCTCCCAGAATACTTTCCGTGGCTTCTGCCATTGTAGGCGAAGCTTTTCCGGTGCCAATCACGTAGATATTTTGCCCATTGCCCGTACTGAACCTGTGATCATAAACAGTAAGCAAATTGTCCTCAGCATTCCATCGCAGAATTTCTGGAAAAAATTCGCGCGGATTTACATTTTTCAGAATAGATCGGAAAAAATTTTCTGCCTGGTTTGTAAGATTCATGTGATTAGTTACTTTTTGCAAATGATTGATTTATAACATTTAAAATACGATAAATTGGAAAGTTTTTTGAATGGTGTTAACTACGATTCAAAAAAAGGGTATTTATTTGGCGCAAAACGGCCATGTCAATGAAGAAGTAGTGAGGATTGGGTTGGCTGAGCTGTGGGTGGTGTACACCGCACTTTCTACTCAAAGGTGTCTTGTCATTTCTTAGTCTAATAGACCGAAGCACTGACGGGTTTCCGGTACGAATTGGAGCTCAAGTTTTACCCGTATAAATTTCTGAACAAGAGAGTCTTCAAAGGACTTTAATATCGTTTAGCGAGCCATTTTCAATCTGAACCGTACGCTTGGGAAATTTCCGGATGGTTTCGTAATCATGCGTCACCATTAGTACAGCCATGCCTCGGTTATTAATCTGCTGAAGAAGCTCCATGATAGAGCTGCTCGCGTCCGGGTCGAGGTTACCCGTGGGTTCATCGGCGAGCAGAAGGCGGGGTTCGTTGGCAAGAGCCCGTGCGATCACAACACGCTGTTTTTCTCCCCCTGAAAGATCATCTGGCATCGAATTTCGTTTGTGGCTTAGTCCCACCAGTCCCAATACTTCGAGCACCCGGTGTTTAATAAATCGTTTTTTATGGCCCGTCACCCGAAGGGCAAAAGAAACATTTTCAAATACATTCCGATCAGGCAGGAGCTGAAAGTCCTGAAATACAACACCGATTCTCCTTCGCAGATAGGGTACTTTTTTATCAGCCAGATTGGCTACATCGTAATCAGCCACACGGATCATACCCTTGTCGGGTTTTACATCGCAATAGAGAAGTTTCAGAAATGAACTTTTTCCGGCACCGGTTTTACCAATTACATAGCAGAATTCACCAGTATCAAGATAGAAATCAATACTGTCAAGAACGCGATTCTGCCCGTATGTAACCGATACATTATTAAGCTGGATTACGCCGTTTCCTGTCATTGCAGTACCATTGTTATACGTAAACTTTTCTGATGTGCGGGCTTCAATTCAAATCCATCGTAAGCCTGCAGTATAGTAAAATCTGTTTTTTTTATGAGTGCTTCTATTTCTGATTGAGAATAAATTTTTTGTTGATGTTTCTCCTCATATTTCTCAACAGTGTGGCCTTCTTCGCCATTCTTTTGTTCGATCTGAAAGATATTCGTATGAATTTTTGAAACCGGATCGAACGAACTTTCGCGCTGGTACCTGAATTTGTTTTTCACGTATTTCACCTCGTTGTTTAAAAACTTGATTGCTTTCCGGGAATTTCGCGGAGTAGTAAAATCATATACAAAAATGCCGTCCGGGTTCAGAACTTTTTTTATTTCTTTGTGAAGTTTCAGAATATCCTCTTCATTGTGAAGATAGTTAATGCTGTCGAACACCATATATACCACATCGAATTTTTTTTCCAGTTGAAGGTTCAGAAAATTCATTGTTTTGAACTCAATCCCGGAATTTACTTTTGAGGCCTTTTTTTTTGCAATGCGGATCATATCTTCCGAGGCATCCGTAGCGGTGATTTTGTAACAATCCAGCTCTTCCAGCGAAAGGGCAATGGTTCCGGTACCGCAGGCAAGTTCCAGCAGGTTTTCGGCTTCGGGCCTGTGTTCAAGGATAATTTCGTCAATATAATCAGCCCAGGTTTCGTAGTCCACGTCAGACATCACCCGGTCGTAAATATCGGCAAGGACGGTATAATTAGGTTTTTTTTTGAAAGTAATACTCATGTAGTGATGTTGTTTGTGCGGTTAATGGCCATCTTCACCGCAAGGTTATATGCTTCGATGAACGAGTGTTCATTGGCCTTATTCTTACCGGCAATAGAGAAGGCTGTTCCGTGATCCGGTGATGTGCGGATGACCGGCAAACCAGCCGTAAAATTCACGCCCTGGCCGAATGAAAGTGTTTTGAATGGAATGAGGCCCTGATCGTGATACATTGCAAGCGTGGCATCAAACCTTTTATAGAGGTGATTGCCAAAAAAACCGTCTGCCGCAAATGGCCCTTCGGCTGTTAATCCTTCTTTTTGCGCCTGTTCAATTGCGGGTTTAATGATTCGCGTCTCTTCATCACCGATCACACCGCCATCTCCCGCATGCGGATTCAGCCCGAGTACGGCAATTTTGGGTGACGAAATGGCAAAATTTTGCTGAAGGCTGCGGTTTAGAAGCTGCAGCTGTTCAATAATCGAATCAGTTTTAATGGAAATCGCCACATCTTTAATTGGAATATGGATCGTGGAGATGGCAACCCTCAATACCCGGCTCACCAGCAGCATCACCACTTTTTGGGCGGATGTTATTTCAGCAAGAAATTCGGTGTGGCCTGGTGTTGAGAATCCGGCTTTGGAAATCGCTTCTTTCGAGATAGGGGCGGTAACCAGGGCGTGGCAAGTCCTGTTCAGGCAAAATTGTGCACCTGTTTCAACGGCTTTCATTGCAGCTGCTCCCGCTTTTTTAGATACAGATCCGGATTGCAGGGAAATTTCGTCTTCTTCGAATGGATCGAACAAATAGATGTTTCCCGGTTTTAG
>SLGL01000348.1 GCA_007123785.1 Balneolaceae bacterium | reverse complement strand
TTCAATAAAATTGAATATTTTATCCTCAGAAGAAAAACTTTTCCACATGTTATCCACAATAAAACAGAGGCTTGAAATTTATTATTGGAATTTCTGTTGATAACCAATTAAAGGCTATGCAGCAGATTAAGTTAGAGGATTAGATGCAATCAGGAAACGGTTGTTGCCATCGAGATCTTTTTTGCATTGAACCGTACCATAAAAACGTGTGGCGATTTCCTCTGCCAGATGAGCTGATTTATCGTTGCATTCAAGATAGGTGATTGCTTTTTTTTGAGCTGCAAATCGGATGATATCTTTGTATAAGTTCAGCGGATTTTCGTGGAAAAGAGCCATGTGAGGTTCGTAGTCCAAAACCTGACGGTCCATCTCACTTTTTTCCGAGTCGGTGATATATGGCGGGTTCGAAACAATCAGATCCCATTCGGATGATTCAAGCTTGGCAGAACGGTTTTGATCTGAGAAATCATCCATCCAAAATTCAACTTCGGTTTGATTGGCTTGAGCATTTTTCCTGGCAATGGCGATCGCTTCAGGTGAAATGTCCACTCCGGAACAAATCCAGGCGGGATATTTATTTTTAATTGCAACAGGAATGCAGCCACTGCCGGTACCAAGATCAAGTAACCGCAAAGGTTCATCTTTGCGATGCTTATTTTGCTCAAGAATATGATCCACGAGCTGTTCGGTTTCAATCCTGGGAATGAGAACACCCGGTTCAACATATATTGTTGTGCCAACGAAAGAGGTGTTTCCGATGATGTACTGAAGCGGTTCATGGTCTGCACGCCTTTTTACCATCGGACGAAGTTCTTTTAGTTCTGCCGAAGACAAGGGCCGATCGAACTGAAGATATAGGTCCAGACGCTTAACCCCGAGAACTTCCGAAAGCATCCATTCGATGCTCAGGCGGGGTTCAGAAACTTTTTTTTGTGTAAAATAGTCTGTGGCCCATTTGAGCATGGACAGCACAGTCCAATTCTTGTCTGCCTTGCTCATAATGTCTCATTTATCGGTTTAAGCTTCCTCTTCCTGGTCGGGCGATGCTTTTTTGTCTACTTCTTCCTGGAGTGAGAGGCCAAATCGTTTCGAGAAATCCATGATAAAATCAACAATGTCAGACTCAATATTTTTATCTTCAGACAATGAACTGCCACGAAAGCCCATTCTGCCGCCAGACTTTTTCATTTCAATACGGTTGCGGGTGTTTGTACATTCAATTACACAGGTTAAAGTAATAGTGGCATTAATCTGTTTTTCAAATTGTTCAAAAACGGCAACATAAATCTGATCATTACCCGAAGGAGCGTTGTAAGTGTACAAGAACTTAGGCTCGTTATGCTCAAAAAGTTTTGCGGGTAATCGTCTTAATGTAGCTTGTGGCCCGAAGACCAGGTATTTTGTAACTGTGCTCATAATAAAAAGAACCCAATGAGTTAAATAATAATAGGGCGAAATTTCAGCAGGAATAAAAGCCAAAATAAAACAATAATCAAATCGGTATTTGAAAGAAATTTATAAAGAGTTTATAAAACCTGATATTTTCTGTGTTTCAGATGCAATGCCGGGAGCAAAAAAATCGTTAGCTTATCAAATTGACCAAAGAATTACATACTATGAGAAAATCGATTAAATGTTTGATACTATTCAGCCTCTGCTCTTTGTTTATATTTAACGAAGCAATACAGGCTCAAATACAGGAGCCGGAAGTACTGAAAATACCACGAAATTATTCTCCTATACAGGATAAATATGGGGCCGGATTTGGTTTCAACTTTGCTATGAATAATTTTGGTTTTGGTGCCGGTGCCGAATTCAGGCAGGTTATTGCCAGGGAGACCGAGCTAACCGCATCACTAAGAATGACTGGCCTGAGGGATGCGAGCGAGCAAACCTTCACCGATATTTTCTTTGGTCAGCAAATTGTACCTAATAAATATCAAAGGGCATTTGCTTTTCCATTACTACTGGGTATGAGACAGCGCGTATTTTCTGATACCATTCAGGAAGATTATCGCTTTTTTGTAAGTGCATCAATTGGGCCTGCTGCGGCATTCTCCTATCCCTATTTTGATGATTTAAATGACAATGGCTTCCGGGAACAATTTCAAAATTATTTTGAGCCGGTAAATGATGTGTTTTCCGGGATGGGTGATGGTGAATGGCATTTGGGCGGAGCCGGAGAATTTAAAGTTGGATTGGATATCGGAAGTAATTTTGCACGCCTTAACAGTATAGAATTTGGGTATTATTTCTACTATTTCCCTGATGGGATACAGATTATGATGCCGAATCAGCCTCAGCTTCGGGAAAATATAGGCCCAGGGGAGAGTCCGTTTATGTTTGATGAAAACGGTGAGCTTTTGTTAGAACCATTCTACGATGCACAGCGATTTTTTGGTTCACCACAAATTACGTTCACTTTTGGCTGGCTTTGGTAGCTGGTTGTTGGTGTATTCATTTACTGGTTAATGGGTTCTCTTTTTAAGATACTGGTTGTCGCAAATTATCTGGACAACTGCTTTACACATAGCGGAGGAATATCTGTTTATTTTAATATGAAATTAAATCCATACAAATTTCAGTGAAGTCGGTTTTTCTCAGTTTAGTGGATACCGGCTCCAGTCAGTAACCTCTCCCAGATTTTCCAGCAGCAGATCGGGATCATGTTTTTCAAGCTGATTCCGGTTAAAACTTCCCGTAGTTACCGATATGGCCTTTGCCCCAAAGTATTTTGCACAACGGATGTCATTCGGGGTATCTCCAATGATCATGTATTGCTGCGGTTCAGGCTCATAGCCGCGTATATCCATAAAGTTTTTATGAGCTAGTTCAGGCAGATGTATTCTGTCCTCGTGATGACAGCCAAATCCACCAAATTCAAACAGATCCGAAAAACCTGCGGCCTCTACTTTGAAATAGGCTGATTCCCGAAAATTACCAGTGCAAAGGCCCACTTCCAGTCCTGCTTCCAATGCTCTGTAAACGGCTTCGCGGGCACCTTCAATGACCTCCGCATCAGCAGGTGAAAAGCTTTCATTCATCAATTGAAGGTAGATCTTTTTTGCCTCTTCATACATTTCATTGGGCCGGGGAGAAAATGAAACCAGTTCGCTGAAGATATCACGGTCGGTACGCCCTGCGAAAGATCGTTTTTTAATCAAATCTGGCGAAATACTCAGTTCATCCAGGATTACAGCGATTAAGTCTTTCATAAATGATTTCTTCACATTCAGAAGAGTTCCGTCAATATCAAAAAGCAGGATAGGTTTCATGGGTTTTACTTTATGGTATCAGGATTTAGCTGTACATTACGGTGATGTAAATTTAACTAACAAAAAGATACGATTATGAGTTTAATTGAAGATATTCATGCACGACAGATCCTGGATTCAAGGGGCAATCCCACCGTAGAGGTAGATGTTCACCTTACCAGCGGAATCCAGGGACGAGCCGCTGTACCTTCAGGAGCTTCTACGGGAGAGCACGAAGCGGTTGAATTGCGTGATGAAGACAGCACCTATTTTCTTGGTAAAAGCGTAAAAAAAGCTGTGGAAAATGTAAATGAAACTATTGCTGATGAACTGATTGGTTACCCGGTATTTTTGCAAACAGAGATAGATAACATCATGCTTCAGCTCGATGGAACCACGAACAAATCGAAGCTGGGTGCGAATGCTATTTTGGGCGTGTCGATGGCTGTTGCCAAAGCTGCTGCCAAATCAGCCGGATTACCGCTCTGGAGATACCTGGGAGGCGTGAATGCCAAAGTCCTGCCGCTGCCTATGATGAACATCATCAACGGAGGTTCGCATGCTGATAACAACGTAGACCCGCAGGAGTTTATGGTTATGCCTTCCGGCGCAAATACCTACAGTAAAGCGGTTCAGATGGGAGCGGAAATTTTCCATCATCTTAAGAAAGTGCTTTCTTCAAAAGGCTACAATACTTCTGTGGGTGACGAGGGAGGATTTGCTCCCAATCTCAAATCAAATGAAGAAGCAGTTGAAGTTATTTTAATAGCAATTGAAAAAGCGGGTTACAC
>SLGL01000158.1 GCA_007123785.1 Balneolaceae bacterium | reverse complement strand
CAGCACGGACGGCACCCGCGAAATTGTTAAAGAGTATGCAGAAAAGTATCCAAATATCATCCGGGTTATTACTGCTGATTATAATATGGGAATTGTAAAAAATCAGTTCAGATCTGTCCACCATGCCAGGGGTGAATATATTGCTTTTTGTGATGCCGATGATTATTGGACAGATCACCAAAAGGTAAAGAAACAGATAGCAGCAATGGAAATCTATCAGGAATGCAACCTGAGTTTTCATCCTGTTTATCTTAAAACCGTTGGTGATGATAATATGACCATTTACAAAAATCACTCTTCAGAAAATCAAATTTTCACTGTAGAAGATATAATTACCGGAGGGGGTGATTTTTGTATTACATCTTCGATCATGATAAAACGCAGAATATTGGAAGATGTGAATGAATGGTCCATGACGTGGCCTGTCAATGACTATCACACTCAGATTACCGGGGCTCTTGCAGGCGGGGCTCTTTATCTTAATAGCCCGATGGCTGTGTACCGTAAAAACATAACCGGATCCTGGACTGAAAAAACATCAGCTAATATTGAAAATAAATACAGCAACATTCTTGAAGTTTGCAAAACGAACAGAGAGTTTAACAAAAGAACACATTACCGCCATCAAAAAGCATTCAAAAAGCAGGAGAAAAAGTGTTTAAAGCTCTATTTCAGGCCTGTTTATGGATATGACCGTCATTCCATTCAAACGATTTCAAAGCTTGTAAAGACTAAGACTTCGGGCCTGTATAAGGCCAATTGTTATCGAACGCTGTTTTTGTCATTTTTATATTACAAATTGCAATTCAGAGTTGTATTACGCCTAATCAGAAAATTACAATCTTAACGCGTGTATTGGCTAAGACCTTCAAGGTTTCAAAAATATTGGAGGTTTCTTAGGTAGAGGTAGTTACATCTTAAAAAATTAATTGCCTTTTTTGTTGGCATGACGTTTGGACTCCTTAAAAAGAAGACACCTCGCAATGGGAAAATGAAAAGCGGTTGGTTTGAACCCAAAAAATGAACATTTTGCTCAAATTAATGTACTGTAGTGTTATCCCAGCCGGGGTGCCAGCTTTTCGCAAAAGCCTCAACCTGCTGTCCCGATTGCTGCCGGGATCGCTTTTCCTTTTCTCCTATCGGGATACCTGCAGAGGAAAAGGGGGGGCGGGCGTATTTCTTTTAACCGCTAAACGCGTAATCTTGAACAGTTTTGCATAATTTTAAACTATTGCCTGCTGCCAATGATGATAAAAAACGGTCCAATGTTCTGACGAAGCATTACACCCGATAAAACACTGGTCTCATAACTAATGTAGTGTGTACAAACCAGATAAAAATAAATTTAAAAATACATCTTTGAAAAAGACTTTTCACCGAAGTAAAACGTCTAAAGACATTGGGAAGCCTCAAATAATCACACAAATAACAGATTTTTCCAGGAAACCCATTCGGGTACTAATTCAACTTTTAATCATGGATATATCAAGAGTTCTATTTCGATGAAAAATTCAAAACATAAATCTGATAATCCGTTAATCTCTGTAGTCATCCCGGTTTATAATGTTTCACCATACCTGGAACGGGCATTGGATTCCCTTCTGAGTCAAACCTATATCAACTATCTTGATCTGATAGCCATCAACGATGGGTCCGAAGATTCTTCAGGCGAAATATTAGACCGTTATAAACAGAAATATCCCCAAATTACGGTCATTCATCAACAAAACTTCGGTCTTTCTGCAACCAGAAATACGGGATTAAAACAAGCGAAAGGAAAATATATCTATTTTTTCGACAGCGATGATATGCTGGTTGAAAATGCATTTGAAATTTTGTTAACCAAAGCAGAAATAATCAACTGTGATCTGATCAGCTTTGCCGGGAAAAAAATTGATGAGTATGACATGGATATCAAAAACAGCGATCATTACCTTAATCCGGATGTAAAAATACCTACTCCGGGAGAGGATCTTTTTAATCAGTTAATGAAATCAAATCAGTATACATCCGGAGTTCCCTTCATATTTTTCAGAAAAGATTTTCTGACTCGAAATCAGCTTACTTTTACAGAAGGATTTATCCACGAAGACGAAGCGTTTACAGCTAAGGCTTTTTGTCTTGCTGAAAAAGCTGTCTCTCTTTCGCACCAACTCTACAAACGCAGGATAAGAAGTAACTCTATCATGAGCCGTGTTCCCCGAATTGATAACATAGAAGGCAAATGGCGTGCCTGTTTTGAAATACTGACTTTCCTGAATAAAACGAAAATAAAAAATCTTACCCGGCAGTCATTACTTTACAGGGCGAGAATTATCGCCCATAGTGCCATCATCCATACTAAAGCGATCAATAAGAAAATCATACCTGATAAGATAAAAAACGAAGATTTCATTGATAACAATTCTCTTGATCAACTTGGTTTTGAGGTAAAACTGCACATGAAATCTTCTTTCTTATTTAAGGTGTGGAAGCTGCTTGGTTTTTCCCGGTTTTATATTTTTTCATTTTGATGAGTTCTCATTTATATGACATATTGAACAATTTTCCTGATTCGGTGCCCATTGACCGGTTTAAAACCGGGAAAAAACATCTTGCAAATATGCAAGTAAAAACCGTCGGGGTGTAATGTTTTGATGCGAAAAATGCCCGGCCATTTTCATGTATCTATTGGCTGAATTATTTTTGAGGTGCATTTTTTTATTGGTTTTTATTAAAGAAAAAAAATCGTCGTTTTTTGAACTTGACTTTAAATTCAGATTCATCTCCAATGGTTTCAGACGTAATGGATATGAATACTGTACATCCCCACCAATTTTCGAGGTAATTGCAAATGGTTTCCTGCGTAAAAGTTTTAACGGCTTGGTGCCATATAAATCAACTTCTAATTCATCTGCTCTCTTTTCTGTTAATTTCCATACCATCTCCCCGGTAATTTCCATAAACATATCGTATTTAACCGGTTGTTCATTAAATGAGGGGATTGCCAGATTTCTATTATACGTACTCAAAAAACTTACTGGTACCTGAAACAGATTTCCAACGCCGTTTGCATGTGCACCCCCATAATGAGAATTATTTGTTGTATAACTTATATAAGGGTAAACAAAGAACCTGTTTGTGTCACCCAAAAAAATATTAAAAAGAACCTTCCAGGAAGATTCAGGCCAGTCTTTCATGTTTTCAGGAAGCTCTCTCTTCTTATTCATTATTTTCCCCTTATTTTCATGTAGCCAGTTAGAAAATAAATTCCACTGGCGGGATGTCCAGCACTGCCCCAAAGAGCTGGTCAGTTTCATAAAGTAAACCGGCCATTTACTTTGTAACGGTTCAAATGGCAGGCCTGCTGTTTCATTAAAACGTTGTGAGTACAGTGAAATACCACCAATATTATCATCTTCTCTATAAAAATTAAGTGCTTGACAGGCAAATGTGTAAAAATCCGGAGCCACTATAAGATCATCTTCCAAAACAATTACACTCCCATACTTCCGGGCATAATTTCCACATGTGAGAAGATGCTCCCGAACTCCCATCTTTTCCTTTCTTTTAATTATCTCAACCGTACCATGATGAAATTGAAATCTTTGGGCAATATGAATTACACCTGTTGAGGCCTGATGTTCAAGGGATATAATCAATTTGACATCTCCGGCTGGATAACTGGCTTTATTTATCGATCGAAGTAACTCACCAAGTGCTTCCTCTCTGTTAAATGCTGGTATTACAATAACCGGAAGAGAACTATTTGTTTTGCTCATGTAATCATTATAATGAAACTCTAAGGATAATTTTAGTGTCAAGTTAAGCGCATCAGTTCGGCTCAAGCAAGAAAGTCTTCGGACAATTTTTCCGAAAAATGAGCCCTTTAAGATGATGTAGATGATGTCAGTCCTACTCGTCCGATTACTGCCCCGTCATTTTACTGTTGACATGACAGTCGTTTATATTACAAAGAGGTTAAATGTAAAATTATTAAATATATCTGCTTAATTAAAATTAAAGTCAATGCTTTTTTAAATATCTGAACAGTATGGTATTCATAATCAAATACAT
>SLGL01000029.1 GCA_007123785.1 Balneolaceae bacterium | reverse complement strand
GAATGGTAAAGCAGCTGTCTCAGAAACATTGGCACCGGCTTCAAACAACAGTTATTGTTCCTCCCGTCCCGGAATCCACCGGCGGCCAGCCGATGTTTACATACCTTTCGAAAAAGAATCAGACCTGGAACAATTTTCCATATACCGTTCCGATCATATTTCATTTGCAGATCATCCGGTTTCCGACCGAAAGGTTAAACGGGTTCATGTACCTGAAAATCAGCATTACGGGATGGCTATGCAGTACAATTTCAGCGGAGCAGATGAAGTGACACTACGCTGGAAGCAATATCTGCCCGAAGAATGGATGCCGGCCAGGGGCACACACATCAAATTTCCGGGCATCGGCAACCGGGACGGGCATGGCTGGGGAGGCCGCCGGACGGACGGAACCAGCGGGTGGACTGTCAGAACCGCCCTGCGGAATCAGTCTGACGATAACAACGCTGTCACAGTTGAGTTTTATGTGTATCACATGGAGATGGGCAGATGGGGATCGATTTATCACTGGGACAGAGATGAAAACGGAGCCGGGGTATACCGGGGTGAATGGACAGAAATGGAAATCTATGTTCGTGTAAACACACCCGGTGAAGCTGACGGGATTATCTGCGGATGGATAAACGGTGAACCGCGGTTTGAAAAAACAGATCTGAAATTCCGTGCCGAAGGGTATGATGAATACGACATCAGAGAAATCATATGGGACATTTACCACGGTGGTGCCGAGTCCTCTCCCATCGATCAGGATATCTATTTTCGGAATCTGGAAATCTGGTACGGCAGTCTGAATTCTGAAACGGGGTATTAAGTTTTATCTATCAAAAACTTCATTACTTTTTTTATTCATCCAAATGTCCTGAAATAAACGGCTCTATCGATTCGGCCCAGATTCGGTATCCGGCCGGAGAAAGATGAAGTGCGTCGGGCATGATTTCTTCAGAAATAGATCCATCTGACTCCAAAAATGCATGGCCAATATCCAGAAAGTAGATATTTCCCCTGTCATCCAACTTACTGAGTGCCTGGTTTACTTGTGTGATTACACCTCTCTGATCATTAAACTCTGCTCCGCGCGGAAATATCCCCAACAGCAAAATTTTTGTACCCGGCAGTGAAGATCGTATTTTTTCGACTACGGCTTTAACTCCTGCCAGTATTTCCGGTGGCGTATTCCTGTCCGCCCCGGAATTGTTGGTTCCGATCATCAGAATCGTCAGTTCAGGGTAAATCCCGTCTATGTTTCCGTTTTCAAGCCTCCACAACACATGCTGGGTACGATCTGCACTGATACCGATATTCAGCGCCTTTCTTTCACCATAAAACTCATCCCACACTTCACTGCCGGCACTCTCCCACCCCTGTGTAATCGAATCGCCAATAAACAGAAGATCGATTGTACCCTGGTTTTCCTTTACGACCTCATTTATATGCAAGAAACGTTCATACCCGCTTCCCTCTCGTGCAAGCGGAATGATGGCATCGTTTCCCTGCACATTCTGTGCCGGCAAGATTGAAAAGCCGGATATACTGAGAAAGTATAATAAACAAAAGATTTTTTTGATCATGACAGATTTGTTTTGGAATGAATCTTGAAATAAACCAAAGTATTCAGAATTCCACTCAAAAAAACAACAAAAGAAATAATTTACTTTTATTTATTAATATATTTATTTAATCCCACAAGGAAACGATTGCAATTATCTTTAAAGAAACCTTCAAATACTTACCTTTATCTATAATGATTGTATTAAAAAAAATAATATACACCCTGTTTTTTATAACATTTGCAGGTTTATCATCAACCGGATGCGATACACCTTCAGTAAATAATGAGAGAGAAGAATTAACGCCCGGCCAGGGAATTGCATGGTTGTTTCCCGGTGATGAAGATATTGAAAATCATGAAAGTGTAGTTTTCTCCGACAACTTCGAAAACGGAACCATGGAAGATCTGGAAGCTCACTGGGGACATATGAGCAACAGAGACGGTAACGTCATCTTCTTCAGCGATGATGTACCGAATGGCTCGGCCGGGACCCGTTCTCTTCGAATGACGGCAACAAGAGGTGAAAATGCGGGTGGAGAACTCTACAAAACGTTTGATCCGGGATGGAATAAAATCTATCTCCGGTTTTATACCAAATTCGCTGAAGATCACGGCAGTTACCACCATTTTGTTGCCTTGCGGGGTTTCAAAGATCCTTTGCCCTATCCCATGGGCGGCGCCGGCCAAAGACCGGAAAACCATTTCAGTGTAACCATTGAACCGACCCGGAGCCAGAACACAGAATACGCACCTTTGGGAATCTGGCAGTTTTACGCCTACTGGCCTGAAATGCGCTCATGGCAATCACCGGAAGGAGAGCCCGACGGGAGAGACAATCCGTATTACGGCAACAGTTTCCGTCCTGAAAGTCCTTTCGGTGTTCCGCGCGGCCAATGGATGTCTGTTGAATTCATGGTGAATCTGAACTCTTCTCCCGATGAAAAAGATGGTGAAATCGCATTATGGATCGATGGTGAACCCATCGTACAATTCGCACCAGGAACACCAGATGGCTACTGGAGGGGAGACAGCTTCCGCAACGATCCCAGCCATACCGATTCAGCACCTTTTGAGGGTTTTCGGTGGCGGCATGATATGGATGTAAAAGTGAATGTACTCCGGCTGCAGCACTATGTCTCAGGAACAGCTTTCGAAAGATCGGATGCCTATGCAGAAGAAAACCCGGACCTGCTGATTAATACGGAACAGGCCACCGTCTGGTTCGACAATGTAGTCATGGCCACCGAATACATCGGCCCGATGAGGCCGGCGCAGTGATTGAGCTGATTGCTGAGGAGAAAAGTTTGAATGTAGTTGTAACCGAATGAGTACCGATACCGGATTTTTTAATTCGAATCCATCTCATAGGGTCACGGCAAATGAAATAGAACAAGCCTGATGAAATGATAACACTGAGTCAATTTCTGAATAGTTCACTGACGGTGATACTGGCACTTCTGATATTATCAGGGTGCAAGGATTCTGACCCGGCCGGGGAAGAGATCACCGGCCGGGGAATCGCATGGATGTATCCTGGTGATAAAGGAATCGAAGATCATCCGGGTGTTGTCTTTGCGGATAATTTTGAAACCGGTGATTTGAATGATCTGAAAGAAAGGTGGGGACACTGGAACAACAGAGAAGAAAAAGTAATCTCTTTCAGCAGTGATGTACCAGAAGGCTCTGCCGGAACTCGTTCATTAAAAATGACCGCAACACGTGGCGAAAACAGCGGTGGTGAACTTTACAAAACGTTTGATCCGGGATGGGATAAAATTTACCTGAGATTTTACACGAAATTCCCCGACGATCATGGATATCAGGGTCATTTTGTGGCCTTGCGGGGCTTTAAAGATCCACTGCCCTATCCTATGGGCGGAGCTGGCCAGCGGGCTGAAAATCACTTCAGCGTAACAATTGAACCAAAAACTGCCGAAATAAACTCTTATCCTAATGTGATGCATCAACCGCCGGGAGTCTGGCAATTCTATGCCTATTGGCCGGAAATGCGCTCATGGCAAACACCGCACGGCGAACCTGATGGCAGGGATAACCCATACTACGGCAACTCTTTCCAGCCAAGAGAACCTGCAATTGCCCCACGTGGAGAATGGATCTCTATAGAAATGATGGTCAAACTAAACTCATCTCCCGAAGAAAAAGATGGAGAGATGGCTTTATGGATTGACGGTGAACCTGCAGTTCATTTTGCTCCCGGAATGCCAAAAGGTTACTGGATGTCATCAGACCGCTATCCCGGTGACCCCGCTATTCCCAATGCCCGTTTTCGAAATGATCCGGATCATCCCGATGCAGAGCCTTTTGAAGGTTTCCGGTGGCGGCATGACATGGATGTAAAAGTAAATGTACTGCGGCTTCAGCACTACATATCCGAAGGAACATTCAGCAATTCACAGGCATATTCGGAAGAAAATCCTGACCACCTGATAAATACAGAACAAAATATAGTCTGGTTCGACAATGTGGTAATGGCAACCGAATATATCGGACCG
>SLGL01000400.1 GCA_007123785.1 Balneolaceae bacterium | reverse complement strand
CCCTGCACCAGCCAGTTGCCGGGAATGAAGCGCTGAAGAAACACCACCCAGATAAGAGAAAGTAAAATCCCCACTATAAAATAGGCGATGTTTCCCCAAAGTATGGAGTAGGGAGCAGTTGTGTGAACCTGATTAAAACTCTCTTTAAGAATGTGCCCTACATCAATGACCGGAAGCCCAATGCCACCTTGCAGAAATGCGATCATTGCCATGATAAAAGTGGCTATAAAACCACATGTTACTGTTCGCCAGAAAATATTTGACTCCATCAACAGATCACTCCATTTTTTATACTTTTCACGGGTTATATTTTTGGTTCAGGAGCCGACCTTTTACTTACCTGATCCCTTCTAATTTGGCACTATCTCCTGTTACACTCAAAGAAAGAGCAAATCAAAAAAACCTCTCCCTTTGTCAGATATCCGGGTTAGTGAGACTAATAACAGATCAGCCTTGCGTCAATATAATAAAACTGTTGTCCAGTGCACTCACTGAATGGGGAACATTCGGGGGAATTTCAATTTCATCGAACTTTTTCATTCGTGTTTCTCTTTTCTGCTGAGAATAGATAATATCACCCTCAACCACCAACAGTTTGGTAGGACGTTTTGCCGTGTGATCTTCAAGTTTCATTCCCTTGTTAAAACCAAATAACAACACTTTAAAATCTTCGCTCACATGAAAGGCTTTTGCTACAGGTGTATCGGACGTTTTGAGCTGCTCTTTTATTTTTTCAATCGTCATGGTTCTCTTATTTTTTTGAATAATTATGTTGAACGCACTCCATACACACTACAAAAACCAATGGAATAAAGCTAAAAATGACCAATGTTATGGGCTAATAAACTGTAAAAGAATGTGACACACGTAAAAAGGTTTATCGGTTGAACATCACCGGCCAAATCCAAAAACGGAATTAACCCGGATATCTCACCAAGAGATTTTTTCCTCAGCAAGGCGAAGATAAAATGACAGCGGAAACGTACATTAGTACGTTGAGCATGTCATTTTAGATTAAACGCAGCTGAGGTGAAAATTTCGCCGCAAAACAGACTGTTTTTTTCGAAGACTCCAAATTTGGTTCATAAAATATGATAAATCAAATAGTTACAATATGTTTAACATATATACTGTGAGATATACGGGTTAACGGTTCATCTGGTAAGATTTATAACCTCACATATCATCATTTATTTCTATCCAGTAGCCGTCGGGGTCAGTAAAGTAGATCTGCTGGATGCCGTCGGGCCGTATATTTCGTTCTCCCACATTTCCCCCGGCGTCCATCCACTCGATACCATGCGCTTCAATATGTACGATGAAATCGTCCATATCACTTACACTAAAGCAGAGATGATTATTTCGGTTACGCTCACGTCGCTCCTCAGCCCCGAGAATAACGTGAAGTTCGGTTCCTGCACCCATATCAAACCAGGCGTGCCTGCCCACTCCGAATGGCTCTTCTATTTGTTCAAGCCCGATCACCTCCTGGTAAAAAAATTCGCTTTCCTGCAGGTCGGTTACAGCGATGGCCACGTGATTAATTCGCACTTCCACCCGGGGAACCTCACTCTGGGCGAAAAGGTGAGAAAACTGAAATGTAAATATGAAAATAAAGAATAGGATCGATTTCATGTTCTGCTGCATTTGATTATAGTTTAAATCTCAAATACGAATAACCTTTTTTAACTTCAAGTGCGAATTTTTAATCAAACCGATTTATTCTTCCTTAGAAGCCCGGTTTCTCTCATACCAGCGAAAACCCTGCTGCTCGTTATAGAGCAGTACCACCCGTTCTCCCGTTTCAAGATGAAGTTCTCGCTTGCCGGATCGCTTCCACTCTATTTCATCATCTATAAAATCACCGAACTGTACTTCTATTTGATGGCTTCCCGGATCAAGCGGAATGGTAATGATACCGCTGCTGTAACCTCGACGGAATATTCCTTTCGGCTTGAAGGTATCTTCAAAAAGCACTTCTCCTGCAGACGATATCCGAACTGCCACATCGGAACGGCGTTCCACCTGCTGCACATCATCGCGCTGCATGTGCCGCGGCACACCTTCATCCGGACTCTCTTCGGCATAGACCGGAGCTCCTTCAGTACGGAATGAAATAACCAATTCGGAATCTCTTTCGGGAAGGGGAATTCCGGCAGAACTGGGCCAGATCATCACTGCGGCAAGTATTGCTGTGATGAGTACTCCTGCCAGTGCCGTTTTCCAGACGGGTCGATTTTTCTTTCCGTTTTCATTGTCGGATTTTTTTTGGCTCCTGAATTGCTGCGCTTCATTGAGGAACTTATTGAATTCGGGTTTATCCATTTTCAGAAAAAGAATTTGGTCTTTCTGATAGCGGTCTTTTCTAAATTCAGGATGCCGTTCTCCTTCCATACGGTCACCCAGCCAGTCGGCGCCAAGACGAAAATCGGGATCAGATTCGCATCCCATTACCAGAACACCTTCCGCTCCCTTTTTCAGAGCCCGTTCAATCAGTACGGGATGTATCCAACCTGCACAGGGCAGCGTGCTCACCAGGTATCCGGGCATCTCCCGGCAATGCCCCGTTTCCGAGTCGATTGTAAGGGAGCTTCCCGCGCTGTTTCCGCATACGAACGCCACGTACTGCCCTTCAAACGAACGGTTCTCTTCATCAAGCCAGCGATCCAGCTTACGCCGGATTTCCCACGGGGAGAGATTGGGATAATCGATGGCAACGGGATCACAGGAACCCACACAGATTCCGCAGGAAACACAAATGGAGTGATCAATCTCCGCCACAAATTCGCTCTTTTTTGGATTCCCTTCCTGCCGCGGAACCATCGAAATGGCGTTGTAGGGACAATCGTAAAAACATTGCAAACATCCGGTACACTTTATCTCGTTAACTACTGGCTTGCCCTCTTTTTTTCGCCGCTTCATCAGCCAGGGCATCGCCGACAGAAACAGAAATCCGCCCAGAAACAGCAGCCATAATGTACCGCCTTGCAGCCTTTCGGTCAGAATGAGAGGCAGAAGAAAAAAATAATCACCTGAGACATTTTCAGGAGCTGACATCAGATCAGCCCTCCCTTCGATATCTGCGGGGAACAGAAGTGACACAGCGATGAGGGATGCCAGTAAAATCATCGAAAACCGGAAATTTGTAAAAAACATCGGTTTGTTTAGCCGCGACACATGCAGCCAGGCGGCGATGCAAAAGCCGATTGGTATGAGCATGTGCAGGAAAAAGACGATCAGAAAAAGTACAGAGTTGAAACTGTCGTCCGTCAAAAACGAAGCTTTGAGTGGTTCGGCGAAGAAGGGGAGCACATCCACCATTTTGGCGGTTGCCGTAGCAATCATCGCTCCCCGTTCATCCCAAACCAGCCAATAACCCAGCCAGCCGTCAAACCAGATTATAATCAGCCCGATAATTCCTGTAATCCACGCCAGCCAGCGAGATCCTGTAAAACGAGCTCCAAAAAACACTTTAAATGCGTGGAAAATCACAAAAAGCATGAAAGCATCAGAACTGTAGCGATGAAGGCTTCTCATCAGCTCTGCTGTGTAGGGCTTATCCGCCATTGATGCCACTGAATCATAGGCATAGTGCACGCTCGGACTGTACCATAGCAGAAGGGCAAAGCCGGTCAGTACGGCCACGGCAAACATGAAATTGGCAATGGCTCCGGCCTGAATGAAGGGATGATAGCCTTCGGGAATGAATCGATGGGTGATGCCATCAAGCTTCCGAAACCAGCGGTCAGCCCCGTCCAGTAAGCGCCTTCCCCGCATCGATGCATCCGGTCCGGCATCGGAAGCTTTCACCACATTGGTTTTGAACTCCTTCCAGTTCCAATAGCTCTCTTTGGCTTCAAGGTCGTTATGATTTCCGGATTCTTCTGCCATTTTAACTATTTATCGTTTTCCGTTGATGAATGAAGGACAAGCTTAAATGCCCGGGATTTTAAAAAAATAGAGTCACTGCAGGAGTACAAGCGTAACACTTCCACTATGTTAAGGTTATGCTCTTTTCACTTTTTTAAAACGTCAGTCAAACTGCCCGGGATCTCTTCACGGATCAAAACGCGCAGAGCTTCGGTCATCCAATCTTCCTGGCGTTCGCCAAGAGTAAATCGAAAAGCCAGGGTGCCTTCGCGGTCGATCAACATGAAGAGGTTTGCGTGGTCAATGTCGAATGAACCGGGCCGCTCTGAACGGCTCACATTCAGCCTGTCCAGCAGATGATTCACATAGTCCACATCGCCTGTGAGCAGGTGTGCGTGGTATTCATCCAGCCGGTAAAATCTTGCTATCTGGCTGAGCAGTTCGGGCGTGTCTTTTTCGGGCTGCATGGTAATGGCCATCAGCACCACTTCTTTACGCTCCTCCGGGGTGAGCCGTTCGAGGGTTCGTTTTACCTGATCCAGGATCATCGGACAGGTATCCGCACATGAGGCATAGACCGATGTGATCACCACAACCTGCCCTTTGTAATCTTCAAGGCTGATTTCTTCCTCTTTATGGTTAATCAGGTTGAATTCGGGAGGGGTCAGGGAAACTCTCAGGGCGTCCGGCCGAAACCTGAAATCCTCTTCGGCCGGCACTTCATACATCAGCAAAAATGAGGCGCTGACAACCAAAACCAGCAGTCCTGCCATTCCTGTATGGAATTTGATGATTTGCGGAGAACGGATCACCTCTTTGAGTGGCTCAAGCCAAACAAAAATAATAACCAGAACCAGGATGAACGGGTTAATGGTGAACATAAACATGTAAATCCACTGAAAGCTGCCGGTTTCGGGATTGTAACCGAAACACCACACTTTGAAATCCTCTGCAAATGCTCCCCAGGCAGAGTCGGTGACCGGTACGAATGCCATGAACAAGATCAGGATCCAGGAGAGCAGCAGCGTTGCCAGCATAAAAACAGGAAACCGCCACGATATAAAATAGTTTTCCAGGCGTTCGAACATGGTTTTCGGATTAATTTATTTTCAATATTGCGAAGTCAGTTTTTCTTTTTGATCCACCCTTTTTCACCCATACCATTTCAGATAGTGGCGGGATTCCTTTATAATTCTTATGAATTCTTTATCAGGATGGATCTTTATTTTTTTAGCGAATATGCCAGAGATCAGCCAGTGCCGCCCAATTGGCAAAATAGTAGATGGCAAAACTGAGCAGGAAGATCAGTACCAGTGCGATCGTGCCGGGTGTTTTAATATGGTAATCCTTTCCTTCTTCCTCGTATCCTTTACTGATGAGGTCATCTGTCATTTTTTGCTCTCTATCCGTTTGCCAGGTTGGCATCTTTTGCCCTTTGATGGACGGGCCAAAGAAGACGGCTGACACTATCAGTACAAGGAACAGCAGCAGACCAACAAATGCGATCACACCGCCCACTCCAAGTAAACCGAGGAAAATATGGGCAATGGGATCAAAACCGGTTTCGAGGATCGCCCCGCCGAAATCACTGTCGTAGGTTCTGCGTGGTACTCCATAGGTTCCGGCAAACGACATTCCAAACGACATCAACACGATACCACCCCCGAAAAGCCAGGGCTGAATTCGTGCCAGTTTTTTCATATAGAAATCTTTCTGGAAAATCAGTGGTACCAGGTAATAGCAGAGTCCCATAAATGCGAGAGTGGTTCCACCGACAACCGTTGCGTGGAAGTGGCCAGGAATTCGGAGTGTGTTATGAGCCATAATATTGATCTGCTCTGTGCCAAGAGTTACGCCGGTAATCCCTCCGATAAATCCGAAGATGATGGCGGAAAGTGCCACAGCTGAGAAGCCGGGATCTTTCCAGGGCAGTTTGGCAAACCATCCGAAGATTCCCTTATTGTAACCCTTGCGGCGCATGGCCACTTCCATCGAGGCGGGAACGGTGTATCCGTGGATCATCGAAGCGAGTACAGCAAGGTACATCGCATAGGATGTGTTCCAGATTTTCCACTCGGAGCTGAGCCCCGGATCAACCAGGAGATGATGTGCAGCCGCCAGATTGATGAACAGGATATAAAGAATAAACGCACCGCGGCATACCGTTTCATTCAGCGGTTTAGCGCCGGTACTCATCGTTGCCACGAAATACCAGACCGATACCATCGCTGCCACATTAATTTGCTGGGAGTGATGGCCAAGGCCCCACCAAAGAAGGCGATATACTCCGGGATCCATCATCTCCATCCAGCCCATCGACCAGAAGAAAGTGGGTACCAGGGCAGCGGCACCGTGCAGAAGTGCCACAACTGCAATAATAGCTGCCGTCGCTGCACCGAATGTCACCAATGGCATTGACCCTTCGTAGGTTTTATTCTTTTTCGCAATATAAAGGGTGGCAAAAAAGTTAAAAGCAACCAGCAGTGCACCGACAGCAAACAGGATAATTCCCAGGTAGAAAAGAGGATGTGCTTCCAGCGGAGGATAGGAAGTCAGCATCACATCGGCCTGGCCTTTCAGGATAATATAGTTCGTTACAACCGCACCGGCCACCATTAGCGCAAGCGATACATGGGCCAGCTTTTTCGAGAACATCTTCGTATTCAGCAGGGTAGTGCTTGCAAAATAGAGAATGGCCATCTCAAAAAATATGATCCAGAACACCAGCATATTTACTCCGTGCAGGGTAATCATCCGGTAATACCAGATGTCGTTCAGAAGCATCACGTTCGACCAGCGTGTCAGAGCCAGCAGAAGGGCCGCAATCCCTCCCACCAGTAGGAAAATCACCGCCAGTACAGCATTAATTTTTACAAAAAACTGGGCTTTCAGGAAGATCGACAAGCCGGTGGTTTCGCAAACACGGTGGGCTGCCGCTTTAACTGTTTCAGTACTCATAGCATCAGGTTTTTAGGTTTCTTCTACAATAATTTTACCGGTCATCCGGTGGTGTCCTATTCCACAGAATTCGTTGCAGATAAGGCTGAACTCACCCGCTGTTGTAGGTGTAATCTCCATCACATAGTCGTATCCCGGTAATACGTGAATATTCATGTTGATCGGCAGTATGGACAGGCCGTGCTGGAGATCGGCCGAGGAGACATGAATCCGGTAGGTTTGATCTTTTTTCAGTTTCAGCACCGGATACCACTGCCACATCTGGCCTAGGAGGTAGGCATCACCCCCTGGTTCAGGTTCGACAATTGGGACATTATTCATTTCACCAACACGGTTGGTTTCCACAAATTGATTCACGCGCTGGATAAATGCGCTGGGATCGACTTCATAAGTAGTCTGCGGTGCATTTTGTTTTCCCTGAAAATGCCACCAGGGCATGGTGATCGACATGACCAGGCACCAAGCCAATGCCAGGCCAACCCATAACCGTTCAGTTCCTGTTGGCGGACGGTACCAGTTTCCTTTGGGATGAAATATGCTCATTTTTCTTTGGATTGATTTTTGGTTACGGTAAGGTTCCTTGTGGAATGTTCATCAATTCGATAATCCCCCACATGGTGTAGGAAAGTATCGGTATCGCCAGCCCGAGAGCCAACAACAGCCAGATGTTATCCATGAACTTCTGAATTGGATGTATTTTTTCTTTTTCCATGATCAGTCAGTTTGTTGTCGGTTTTTGTATGATTTTATCACGATATAAATAAAAAGGATGCCGCCGGCCATCGCCAGTATTCCACCGATACTCATCAGTCCCAGGCCAATGACCGCTTCGATGGTGTGGATATTCTGATCCTGCCCGAACATTTTGCGTCCCATGCCCATCAGGCCGGCATAAGCAAAGCCGATCACAAAGATGGTCTGGCCAAGCCCGAACAGGAGGGGCTGCATGTTCATCCAGCGAATGTCTCCCGGCTTTTTGACTGAATAACCGTATTCACTCATCATAATGAACACCATAGTCATGTAAGCCACTGTAACTCCGCCAAGGGATGCGTGGTAATGGGCGGGAATCAGCGTGCTGGAACCCCGGATCATTGCTCCGAGAATAAATCCGGTAACAGTCAGCAGTGCGCTTACAAAAAACCCGTTGAAACAAAGGCTGGAAAAGAGCGAACCGGGTCGGTTTTCCGAGCGACTGTTTTTCCAGATGGCACGGATCACCAGAATCAGATAAACAGTAACCACGGGAAAGATGAACCAGCGCATCAACTGGGTGAAACCAGCGTAATAGAGCTGAGAAGTGGTTCCCTGAATCATCAGCAAGGGAGAAAGAGCCGCGGGAATAGCAAGAATCCAGATCAACCCTCTGTTTATACTCGCCGAAACAACCTCTTTGCCTGTAATTTTTTTTGCAAGAATCAGCCACACGGTGATCATTCCCAACACATTGGCAAACTGTAGAATATGGCCGCCTCCCCACATGGTCAGCTCATAAAAGAAGATTCTTCCGGAAACCTCCGGAGTGATGATTGCCGAAGTAATAATGGTTCCCGTGGCAATCATCACGATCATTCCGGCAACCCGGACCGTTTCTGATGCACGTTCGGAATAGTAGGAAGGCATGACCCGCTCTATGGAACCAGAGTTTTGTACCACACTGTTCAGGAATGTGAGAACAAATCCTGCTCCTAAAATTATCAATCCAGCCAGAAATAACGGGTGATCCAAAACCGGAATATAGTTTGCCAGAATGGGTTCAGCACCCGGGATGAATACCGGAACCATCATTAAAAAAGTCCCAAACAAAGCCAGTTTCAGACCGGCCGTAAAAAGGTAGATATTTATTCTTCGGGTGAGTGAGAAATAGAGTGCAGCCAGAAATGCATAAAACCATACAACCAGTGCAAAATCCACATGCAGGACAAGAGATTTACGGGCAAACATTGGATCGTTTATGAGGCCTGCAATACCCGGAGTGCGGGCCAGTACAATGATCAGTGAAAAGAGTCCGGAAAGAAGTAAACTGAAGAGCCCGACCTTCAGCCACTGACGCGAATAATCCCGCTGTGCCATTACTAGCGGGATAGCGAGCAGTTCAAGCGGTAATTTTGCAGCTTTTCTCAGCAGGAGAAACATGGCATCATCCGGTGATGTTAATCTGGATATATCAATAGACACTGAAGTCTATTATATAATTATTTCAATAGATTCACAAGTCTATTGAATAAATTTTTTATCTTCTGAGCGATTATTTTCATCAAAAAAATCAACACGTATGTTTTTAAATCAAACTTCGCAATATGCTTTGAGGGCTATGGCAGGGCTTATTGTTGCCGATCAGAATGGTCCGATGAAATCCAAAGACCTGGCCCAAACCACTGAAATTCCTTCTCATTACCTATCCAAAATCATGCGAAAAATGGTGGAGGCAGGATTTGTTGAATCGAAAAAAGGGCATGGGGGAGGCTTTATTTTGAAAAAGCCGCTTGAACAGATTCGTATTATTGATGTTTTAAATGCCGCAGGGTTTGATATGGATGAACAGCCCTGTGTGTTTGGATGGGATCAGTGCAGCGATTGCAATCCGTGTCCGCTTCATCCGGTATGGAAACGGCTAAAAGAGAGTTTTAATGAATGGGCATTTAACACAACGATGGAAGATATACGAAAGGAAAACCGGCTTTTGATCGATATGAAATTCAGTCAAAAATCCTGATATCCAGACAACAACGAATTCCATCTTTTTTTACCAGGTAATTAACTTCCGGATTGCAGAGCTGAGTTTGGAACTGACTGAATTGCAGATCCTATCTGCCAGAACCGTAACTATATCATATTAATAAAAGAGTATTAAGTATGATAATTATAAAATTTTTCTTGACGATATGCCTTTTCGGTCTGCATGTATCGAAGCGGAAAGAAACCTACGTCTACTCCATATCCCGCCAGTAATTATTGGCAGCAGCCACGGTTTGAAAGTGGATGGCTATCACCTGCGAACTGGCAATCAGCGCATCAGGATCGGTTGCGTATACCTCTCGCAGTGCAAAGAGGATCTCCCTGTCCGTTTGAGTTTCGGTAACTCCTTTCCTGGCCAGGTTTATTGCTACCTGGAAACCCTCTTCCGGCGTATCGGTAATCAGGCTTAACTGCGATTTCTCATGCTTTTTTTCAGGTTCATCGGTTTGTGTGGTTGCTAAAGCAATCATACCAAGTGAAAAAACCAGTGCAATGGTTGCGATGATATATTTCATGTAAGGTGTATGTTTACTGTTTGCGTTCTCGTTCCTGTTCATTCTGTTTTTTCCGGTAATTTTGTTTTCATCTCTGTTACTTCATCCAGCAGAATATTTAAGCCATATTTTTTCCAAAAATATCGCGGACTGGCATTGCTATTTCGATTGCTAACAGCACTGTCGTTTTCATCATATGTTATACAAGGAGTTAGGCGGGATTGGGTACCATTCAAGCGGTTTCCTTTCAGGAGTTGTTAAGAATCTGATAGTTACATGAAAAATCCCCGTCTGCTATATATGATGTTCGTTCAACACTTTCGTTAAATAATTTTTTATAAAATTCGGCCTCCAGCTTGCAGGGCAGCCGGGTCTCTTTCACCACTTCCCTGAACGGACAGTTACACTCCCGTATCTCAATGGAACCGTTTTTTTCATTCAGCGTATACTCCGGCATAAATCCCTCTTCCTCCAGCATTTTAGACAGCGCGCCGACCTGAGCCTTCGTGCCATCAGGAGCCTTTTCTTCCATTAACCGACGTGCCTTTTCAACACGTTTATCCCAAAATTCAGTGAAAAATTCTTCAATCGCCGTTTCCTGACCTGTGCGTTTCAGATAGGCCAGAAAACTTCTCATTAAAGCAGACTCACCCGATGGATAAAGGGAGTGCCCCCGGGAAGTCAGCTCATAAAGAAGGCTTGGCCTTCCTGGACCGGAACGTTCGTAAGTCCTCTTGATGTAGCCGTCACGCTCGAGTTGCAGAAAATGTTCTCTGAGGGTGGTTTTTGCCAGGCCTGTCTGTTCCGTCACATCATCAATGGAAAGAATTCCTTTCCGTTTTAGCAGATCGAGTATCTCTTTTTTAGATCCGGTTATCATGGTAATTTGTATTCATTTTTGATTCTGAACTGAAGTGAGTCTGCGTTCAATTTCCGGATTCAGCCCGGCAGACTTTCCGTCTAACATTGAGTTTATACCTTATGAGTGTTTTATTCGCCCAAGATAAGAAGCGCGCAAGAATAATACAATATAAACGGTTATTACCGATTTTAATGTTGATTAAATGTTGAGGCATGCCTATCTTCTGCACAGAAATTTTCAACTCACAACCTTGAAAGCAACATCGCATAGGTAGTTACCGAACCTGCATCAGGTACAAATACACCAATTATGCTGCTGTTTATCCGGTGGGTGTTTTCATGGAAGGGCCCGGTCTTTTGACGACCCGGACGATGAAGTTCATGAAAAATGGAAAGATTATATCGAACTGAACAAACGGCTTTCTGCTGATCCGCGTTGCCGGAAACCTTATGTATCATTCAGAACTCTGGCTCATCGGAAGCTACGGAAATCTGGCCGCCATACTGCTATTTCTGGGAGGAATTCCGGTTCAGCTTATCAGGAGCCGAAACTCGTAAAGTTAAAGTATTGACAAACGCTGTTACTATCTCTGAAAATAATTGTACTATGAAAAAATCCGACATCCGAGACGACAAAGACATCAAAATACTGGTTCACACATTTTACGGGAAAGTGCAGGATGATGAACGTCTTGGGTACATTTTTAACGATGTTGCCGGAGTTGACTGGGATCATCACCTCCCGCGAATGGTGGATTTCTGGTCGAACCTGATTTTTCAAACCGGCCGCTACCATGGTAAACCGTTTCGGCAACACCTTCCGCTCCCGATCCGTAAAGAGGACTTTCACCGCTGGTACAATCTTTTCGTTGAAACCGTCGATTGTTGTTTTGAAGGGGATCGTGCAGATTACGCTAAAGAGATGGCGGGTAAAATTGCCGCTTCCTTTTCGTTGAGAATGGAAATGGAGGGAAATTGTTGATACTTTTAAAGAAACCTTCCAGGGGATTCAGGTATTTGTTCAACGGGTAATACCCGTCAGTACGAATGCAGCCCAACAAAGTAAAGCGACGTCGATACCTAATGTAATATTAATGACAGAAGAGCTCCCAGCCCTTTCGGACCCACCCCAGCCCTCCCTATCCCGACACAAAAAGCGTGCCGGGACAAGGAGGGAGCCTGCTGTCACCTCCTCAATAGTGTTGCCCCGAATTTGGGCAAAATTAGTGGCTATTAATGACAAAACATCGGGCAAACCCGTCACCACACTATGAATAAAAAAGAAAAAGAACTTGCAGAACGAATCAGGTCTGAATGTATTGAAGCAGCAAAAGAAGGTTTCCGGGATGCGTCGATGAGCGGCCTTTGCAGTGAGGGAGCGATTGAGGCCGCCGTCAGCGCCATACAAAAACTGGATGTTGAAGAGATCCTCAAGGCGTATCGTTCAGAATGAAACAGCCGATTACCGGATTCCATAAAGATGATGAAGGGCACTGGGTGGCCGATCTCGCCTGCGGCCACACACAACATGTACGCCACAACCCACCCTGGCAGCTCCGTCCATGGGTGATTACGGAAGAAGGACGCAATAAATATCTGGGAAATGAACTTCATTGCAAGAAATGTGACCGCCAAAGAGTAAGAGGGTCAGATGATCCGCCATTGGGATAACAGTAAACAGAAAGTTGACAAAAATCTCACAACAGCCACTCGATTGGCAGCCGCGAAAGAAAGCGGATAAAAATAAGTTTCAGGAAGCTTGTCTCCGGTTCTTTATTGTGAATGATTTTGCGGCCTTCGTTTTTTTCAATCCAGATCAGTTTTCCTTTTTTGCTCAGCCTCACTTCGTAGGCATTAGCTGGCACACGACTTCTGAATATATCGCTGATGTCGTTGGCAAGTGCTGTGCTTTCAATCACAACTCCCATTTCAGTGTTCAGATTTACAGACCGGGGATCAAAGTTGAAAGATCCCACAAAAATCCGCTGGCGGTCTGCAGAAAAGGTTTTGGCGTGCAGGCTTGAGCCAGAGGTGCCCAGCGGCCCGGCAAGCTTCTGAAATTCACTGTCTGTTACAACCCTTTTCATTTCATACAGTTTGATACCGGCCTTCAGCAGAGCCACCCGGCGTTTTTCATAACCGGCGTGCACAATTTTTACATCGGTTGCATCCAGCGAGTTGGTCAGAATCCGAACATCCACACCACTTTCTGCCATTGCTTTGAATACTTCCACACCACCCACCGTGGGCACAAAATAGGGAGAAACCAAAACCACTTCCTGTTTCGGCCACCCGATAATTCGTCTAACCTGATGAGTAAGCATTTGATCTGTTCTTGATTTGCCCAGTACTTTGGCAGGATCGTCGCTTACCAGCCGTGCTACGGCCCACTCCATCCTCAACTCTCCGCTGAACAGATCCTGAACAAAACTGGATTTCCTGATTGCATCAACATATCCTGATGATGCCGGATCTTTTTCAATCCCGGATGTTTTCTCTATAAGAATTTCATAGCCGCGCTTTCCTGGTTTTCGCACGATTTGATCCACCGGAATAGAAGGCGGACTGTTCCAGTATTTATCAAAATCATCAGAGATCTTTTGTACCACCGGGCCGATCAGCAATACATCCAGGTCTGTAAAAAGATGGCCGGAACCTGCTCCAAAATATTCATCACCAATATTTCGTCCGCCGACGATGGCCGCCTGGTTGTCAGCAATAAACGATTTGTTGTGCATACGCCGGTTGAGCAGTGAAAAGTTGGTGAGAAATCCCATCCACTTCGGAGTGCGAAGTGAAAACGGATTGAAAAGCCTTACCTCGATATTGGCATGAAGGTTGAGTGCGGCCAAATCTTTATCCATGCCACTGATACCGTTATCATCCAGCAGCAGGCGCACCCGCACACCACGATCAGCAGCATCGAGCAGGGCTTTAAAAAGAAGTGTTCCGGTGAGATCATTTTTCCAGATGTAGTATTGAATATCCAGCGTTTTTTCGGCGGTTTGCGAAAGCAGGGCCCTGGCCGCAAACGCATCATGGGCATTCTGAAGCGGGTGCACACCACTCTCCCCGGGATGTTTGAGCAGTCGTTCGTGGATCTCCTTCCCGATCTGTGTATTCACAGCCTCTTCATCGCTCAATACATTGGTTACCGGGCGCATTTCTCGGGGCGGAAATCTGTATCTATTTTTAGGCATACTATTTATAAAGGCCAATCTGCAGAAAACCAGAGCCTGTTTATTTCTATAGTTTCAACAATCATCAGCGAGAAACAGATAAAACGATTCCCACGGAAGTGAACGACAGCTTAATCCGCTACTGTTGTGTTAACTATAAAATTGTGGAAGAGTCATTGGACGAATCGATCTGGTATCACCCCAATCATCTTCATTGATGTATTTTTCGAAAAGCCCGTCCGGTCACTTGCTCT
>SLGL01000271.1 GCA_007123785.1 Balneolaceae bacterium | reverse complement strand
CGGAGCATTTTTATCTGGGCACAAAAGGTGGAAGAGGGACGATCAGTCACGGGCATCTGGACGCCGGAAGTTTTGTTTTTGAACTGGATGGTGTTCGCTGGAGCATCGATCAGGGTATGCAAAGCTATGCCGCTATAGAACAGACCGGATTTAATTTATGGGGCCGGTGTCAGGAATGTGATCGCTGGACCCTCCAGGCCTATAATAATTTCGGGCACAGCACTCTGACTGTCAATGACGAACTGCACAAGGCCGATGGATATGCACCGCTTACCGGGTTTAATAACGGGAATGATGGTGGAAACCCTGAGGCAACTTTTGATCTGACAGAGATTTTTGAAGGATTTCTGCAGCATGCATCCAGAAGGTTTGTAAAAGAGGGGCCTCGTTCGATATCCATTGAAGATCATATAGAATTTTCTGATGCAACTGAGGTGATTACCTGGCAAATGGTCACAACAGCAGAGGTTATTCCTGTCAGTGGCGGAGCCTTATTGAAACAGGATGGACAAGAGCTGAACCTTGAGATTCTATCTCCTGCTGATGTAAATGTTTCCGTCATTTCTCTCAATCCGCCACCCATGGAACTGGATAAGCGTATTGAAGACCTCAGGCGTATCGATGTACGGGTGCCCGCATGGATATTTGATGGACAAGACGGAACGATCAAAGTGCGGCTTACAGGTGATTAATGACCGGTGTCATTATGGATGAACCTAAGATTTTGATTTTTGGACCTCAACTAAGATAAACGGATGATATTGTAATGAAAAAATGCAGAATTTGTATTCAACAATTTTGTAGAAATACCGGTCTGTTTATCCTGATTTATTTGATCAGTTTGAGCGATATAGAGGCACAACAGTCATCGGGATGGCAAAATTATAGGGAGGCAGAAATTTTACAACATTCTGAGCCTGTAGTTGAATGGAGCAAATATCATGATGAGGATACCGGATATGAAGTTTGGCAGATGACATCCAATGATTCAGGGGCATGGGCTACTCATTTTAATACTCAAAGTTTTACACCTGATGACCAATACCTGGTATTTAGTTCAGAGCGAACGGGAAACTGGCAGTTATTCCGTGTTGATCTTGAAAATGGTGAGATCCGGCAGCTAACCAATGTCAACTCCTTGAATAATGCTTCATTCACGGTTCACCCAAATGGAGAAGAAGTCTATTTTGGATTTGATGGAAAACTCGGCCGGGTAAACATCCATACAGGTGAAATCTATCATGCGGATTTTGATGTTCCTGTAATATTCAGAAGGCTCATTTCAAATGACGGACGATATACAGTGGTCAGCAGTATCGATGAGAATAGCAGTACTATTTTATTGCTGTCATTGCTGGATGTTGAAATTGAAGCCAAACTTCATTGGAAAGGTGGCACAACACTTAGTCTCGGTGTGGAATGGACCGGAGGTATTTCCCATACAATGCTTAACCCGGCTTATCCGTGGTTGGTAACGTTCCTTCCCAGATCAACCCACAGGGAAGAAACACCCTATTTCGATCATCAGAGGGATATGTCACTTCCCATGAAATTACGAGCCCGTGTTTGGATTTGGGACGCCCGGACCGGAGAAGCACGTCCGTTTTTGTCGATGCCATATCATTACAGTAACACGCATGAAGCCTGGGGATGGGATGGAGAACGGTTCTTCTTTTTCCAAAAGCATGCTCCAGGCTGGGTGCCAAATCATATAGCATCTGTGAATAAGGAAGGAATGGATTGGCAAAACCATCATTCTGATGATACTCTCAGGCTGGGGCATGGCAGTCCATCCTATGATGGGGAATGGTTTATATCGGACGGACAGGATCCTGATCGAAATCCTTTAAGACTGATAAATCTGGAAACGGGCCAATGGAAGGATTTGTGCTGGCCGGATGCTTCCATATCTCCGGGACACGCAGAACAAGCCCATGTACATCCTTCATTCAGTTCAAGTGGCAACTATGTTACCTACACATCGGATAAAACCGGATCCCCTGAGGTTTATGTGATTCCCATTTCGCAGGATGTGAAAGATAAGCTTAGTAAATAAAAGTTTAGGAGACTCATTGAATTTGAAAATGCATACACAAATCATATCAAGTGGTTATGTGGTAATATTAACGATCAAGACTTTTGTTTCACTACTTTATACTCTATGAATCAACGCCGGGAAAACGAACAATTGACAATTTATGCTGAACATAAAAATGAAATATACTTTACGGGCTTTGCTTTTTAAAATTCTGTTTTTCCCTCTGTTGGGAACAACGTTATTTCCTGAAGAAGCAATTTCGTCAGAGAATTTTAACAAAGATCAGAGTTCAGTTGATTGGGAGGAGATCACAACAGTAGAAGACCTGTATTCTGCCTATCCGGAAAGGCTCGAACTTATTTTTTCGAACCTGGACCTGCAAAAAGATGGACTGGAGGATGTAAAACAGGCCTGGCAAGCTGGTGATTACGTAATGGCCGGCAAATACCTGCTGGATTATTACAATAATTCAGAGATAAGATCCGTGGTTGCCGATGAAGTTCCGGAGGTATCTGCCAGAACAGTTTCTGCGGCAGATTCTATTGTTCATGATATTATCACAATTCAAAGAGTATCAGACCAGGTGCCCCGGCTGGAAAACGGCCATTTGGACTGGCATCATACAGGCCCTGAAGATGATCTGGAATATGCCTGGCTGCATAACAGGCACAGTACGGTTAGTATCCTGCTGAACGCCTGGTTCGAAACAGGGAATCCCAAATATACCAAACATATTGACCACTATATAAAAGACTGGATTATAAGCAGCTGGCCTTATCCGGAGGTAAGAAGCAGTACAGCCATGTGGCGGGGACTCGAAGTGACGGCAAGGGTGAGAAACTGGATGCCCGCATTTTATAATCTGATAGGTACCGAATATCTGTCGCCTGCTACTCAGTTGTTAATTCTGAGCAGTTTACCTGAACATACTCACTATCTCAGAAATTTCCATGCATCGGGCAATTGGCTCACTATGGAAATGAATGGTCTGGCAACGGTAGCCACACACTGGCCTGAATTTGCTGCATCTGAAGATTGGCTTGACTATACGATTGAAATCATGACCAGCAGCATGAGGGAGCAGGTATATCCCGATGGGGTCCAAACAGAGCTCACTTCGCACTATCACCGTGTGGCCCTCAGTAACTTTGAACGGTTTAACAAAGTTGCTGGGATGACAAATGTAAGTTTGCCGGACTTTTATGTCCAGACACTGGAAGATATGTGGGAATATCTTGCCGTAACCATGCGTCCGGATGGATATGGAGTGCTTAATAATAATTCAGATAAAACATATAACCGGGAAATAATCAAAGAAGCAGCTTCAGCATACAATCGGGAAGATTGGTCGTATATAGCATCCAATGGCAGCTTCGGTTCCAGGCCGGATACCGGGCCTTCGTTTGTTTATCCCTGGGCCGGACAAATCATTTCGAGGAGTGACTACGGACCGGATGCCCATTGGTCCTATTTTGATATCGGCCCCTGGGGCACCGGTCATCAGCATAATGATAAACTTCATCTGTCAGTTGCAGCTTTCGGACGCGATCTGCTTGTTGATGGTGGACGGTTCGCATATCGTGGTTCAGTAGCTGACCGGTTTCGGGAATATGCACTCAGCAGCCACAGCCACAATCTGATTCTGATTGATGGAAAAGGCCAGGGGCCGGGGCCCAGGCTCGCAGAAGAACCAATACCTGAGAAAAAGTTCAGGATTACAGATGAGTTCGACTATGCATCTGCCTCGGTAGATCATTTCGATGATTTGGAGGGAGAAGCTGTACACTCAAGATCACTGTTTTATATTCGCGGACAATTCTGGGTTGTTATTGACCGGATAACATCCGACCGGCCCCGTGAAATTGAAGTCTTGTGGCACTGGCATCCTGACACATCAGTCCGGGAAACGGGCCCGGGCGTTGTATCAAGCACGAATCAGCGTGGAAATTTAAAAATCTTGTCTGCAGGTAATCCGGACTGGAATATCGATTTCGTGAAAGGGCAGGAAGATCCCGTCGTTCAGGGATGGTACAGCAAGGAATACAATATGTATGAACCCAACACAGCAACCAT
>SLGL01000431.1 GCA_007123785.1 Balneolaceae bacterium | reverse complement strand
TCACCCTCTCAAATGGATGGAATTATTAAGTCCACTGTTCAGGATTGCAGGCCCGGATGTTGATTCCGGTTTGCTGAGTCTATTTTTCGAAGAGAAGGGTAGGAAAGTTGTGGCCTCAAAGTTGAGTAAGCCCAATAAAGCTGTAGGTGATACCGAACTTATCGAAATATTGAGTTCGACAGAACAGCTTGAAATTGATGAGACAACTGAAAATCAGCCTGCCCTTTTTGATGATAAGCCAGGTATGGAACCAGAATCGGCCGCAGAAGGGATAACCGGAAAACCGGAAAATGTGGATCGTGAGTCGAATGTAGACGGTAAGTGGGCAGAAGATGTACCCAAAATAGAGAAAGAGGAAAACGAGTCAGAAGAAAAAGCGTTAAACGAGTGGTTTTTGGCTGACGACGATGATGACGATAGGGAGGTAACTGTTCCCTGGCAGGAGGAGGAAGAAGATAAGGTGGCGTGGCCAGAATTTTCAATGATGCCGGGTAATGTGGCAGAAGAGGATGAGCCTGAAGAGAATGATGAAGAGGAGAAATCAAAAGAATCCGTCCGAAAAGAACAACAGGAAACAGAAGAACTCTCACCTTCTTCACCGGAATTATCAAATAACGATGATGAAGTTGACGAACCGCTTCTGAACCGGTTTATTTTCGATGAGGCTGTTCCGGATCAGTCAGAGGATGAAAATGAGCCAAAAACCATTTATGACGAGCTGCGCCTGGTTCGAGATGAAGAACCGGAGGAGCGTACCATAAGCCTTTTTGATGATTTCTTAGGCCGGGATGAAGATGAAGAACCGGAACCAAAGCCTGCTGTGAATGAAAAGAAGGAAACTGAAAAGTCTGCATTACATGAAACAAAAAAACCTGTTGAAGAAGCGAAGGCACCAGCAGAAATCGAACAGGAAGAGGAATTGGATGAAGATCCCTTTGGTATCGAGAATAAACCCGAAGAGAGAATAATAGATGATCATGAGGAGGAGGATGACAAGGAGGACACTCCGATGTGGAGATCTTTTCTCCAGAGAAGTGATGCTGACGAAGAGCCTTCATTTCAATTTGATGAAGAACACGAGGAAGGGGCAACTCTGTATAGTGAAGAAGAGGAGCCTGAAGAACTTTCTTATTCGGTTTTTGGCCGGCAGGACTTTACCAGTGAAGAAGATCAATTGATTGATGCGCTTTCAGACTGGATGGGTGATGATAAAGATAAGTATGTTGAGAACCTTTTTGATGGTTCTGAGGGGTCATACGAACAGGCTATTCTTGATATCCTGGAATTTGAAAATTGGAAAAGTGCATCAAAATATCTCGAAAACCAGGTATTCAAACGTAACAGCCTCGATGTGTTCGACGAGACAGCTGTTGATTTTACCGACCGGCTTCACAGCTATTTTAAGAAGTACAAGGATTAAAAATGGGTAATGATTCAGATAAAAGCATCAGTTCTCTGGACCCGCTGTATGTAACTACCTCAACGTTTAACTGATAAACTGATCCTCATGCCAAAAAATGAAAAAAAAGAACGACTCCTGACATTACGAAAAGAGGCGAAAAAAGGCGGGGGAGAAACGCGTATTAAAAATCAGCATGAGAAGGGTAAACTTACAGCTCGTGAACGCATTGAAATCCTGGCAGATAAAGGAAGTTTCGAAGAGCTGGGTGCTTTTGTTACACATCGCAGCTCAGCATTTGGCCTTGGTAATCAGAAAATTTTAGGGGATGGGGTGGTAACAGGTTTTGCAAAAATTGAGGGACGCCCTGTATATCTGTTCAGTCAGGATTTCACGGTTTTTGGCGGGTCGCTCTCCGAAACTCACGCGGAAAAAATCTGTAAAATTATGGACCTGGCACTGAAAAACGGCGTGCCAGTGATCGGGCTGAACGACTCCGGCGGAGCGCGCATACAAGAAGGAGTAAGTTCACTTGGCGGATATGCTGAGGTTTTCTGGCGCAATTCGATGGCTTCGGGCGTGGTTCCACAAATCTCTGCAGTCATGGGGCCCTGTGCCGGTGGTGCAGTTTACAGTCCTGCACTGACCGATTTTATCTTTATGGTAAAAAACACCAGTTACATGTTTGTAACCGGACCCAATGTTGTGAAAACCGTAACTCATGAAGAGGTAACATCCGAGGACTTAGGCGGAGCTTTGGCTCACGGAACCAAATCGGGTGTAGCCCATTTTACTACAGAAAACGACGCCGAATGTCTGCGGCAGATTCGAAGGATGATGAAGTATATTCCTCAGAATTGCGAAGAAACGGTACCGGTTCAGCCCGCCAGAGAACCGGAAGCGTCCAAATCCTCTGCTCTGGATGAACTGGTTCCGCTCAATCCCAACAAACCGTACGATATCAAAGACGCGATTGAAGGGGTGATGGATGCCGGTTCTTTTTTTGAAGTGCATGAACTTTACGCCGATAATATCGTGGTGGGTTTTGCCCGGCTCGATGGACGAACCGTTGGCATTGTGGCCAATCAGCCGCTGTCGCTCGCCGGTGTGCTCGATATTGATGCTTCACTGAAAGGCGCCCGGTTTGTACGGTTCTGTGATGCTTTCAATATTCCGCTCGTTGTGTTTGAGGATGTTCCGGGATTTTTACCGGGTACTGACCAGGAGTGGGGTGGAATTATCAAACATGGAGCCAAGCTGCTCTATGCATTTTGTGAGGCCACCGTGCCCAAAATGACGGTAATTACCCGGAAAGCATACGGCGGAGCGTATGATGTGATGAACTCCAAACATATTCGGGCCGATTACAACGTGGCCTGGCCCACCGCTGAAATTGCCGTTATGGGAACCAAGGGAGCGGTGGAGATTATTTTTCGTAAGGAGATTCAGAAGGCCAGCGATCCCGAGGCCAGGCAGAAGGAGCTGGAAGATAGCTACAGCGAAGAGTTCGCCCATCCCTATAAAGCCGCTGCCCGTGGTTTTATAGATGATGTGATTCTTCCCGGCGAAACCCGGGTAAAACTGATTCAAGCTTTCGAAATCTGTCAGAACAAAGTGGATACCGTGCCGAAGAAAAAACACGATAATCTGCCTCTTTGATCAATTTGCAACCTCCGGATCCAGTGCTGGTGCAAGCGTCACGCCTGTTCCCTTTGTTACCAGTGTATAACCGGGTATTCACCGCTGAAAATGGTGATGCTCCTGAAGCAGACCGGGAACAATTTTTATAATTTGTTGACGATTATATGATGAGAGTGGACATTTCCTATATTAAATAATTATGGATAATTTAGGGTGTGCAGGGAATCCGAAAGGGTTAAATACTATTCATAATTGATCTCACACAGTAAGTAATTCATAGCGATGGATCCGAATAATTTTTGACAGAGTGGTTGGAAACCTTAATGCAATTTTATAGTATATGATTATAAATAAGAGAGTTGAACTATTTTTGGCAGAAAAAAGGTTATTTGCGGAAAAAATTTGATTCAGGGATCAATCTGGAAATTTTAATTTTCATTAAAATCAAAGCTGTTAAAAGTCGTTACATTGTAGTAAATTGCGTGCTTAAAGATGATTGTGGTCTTTAATATCGATTCAAAAGCGATTCTTACATAAGTTTACATGAGCAAGCTGACTTCGTTGGAAGATTCATTTGTAGTAGAGAAGCCGGAATATCACAACCGTGAAGTGATGCGGGATAACCACAGAACGGATTCGGGAGATTACGATGTGGAAGAAGTGGATATTTGGGACCTGGTTAGGATTGTTTGGAATGGACGATTTTTAATCGTCATTCTCGCTTTACTTTTTGCTGGTGCCGGGGCATTTCATATTTCCAATGGCCCTACTGAATATGTATCTGACGCAGTTTTACTCCAAGAAGCTGAAGGGCAGAGAACTTCGTCTGCCGAACGATTTTTGCAAAATTTTGGCGGAACGTTTGGTTTCTCACAAGCAGAAACTTCGGGCAGGCTGTCTGTTGCTATGATGACACGAATTCTGCAGAGTGAAACATTTTTATATGATTTTATCTATGAAGAGATCGAATTTGATCGTTTTGAAGAGTCGATGACAATACACGAATTCTTTAACAATCATTATGAGACCCCGTTCCGGAATGAAATATACAGTTTTATACGTAGTTATACGGTTGATTTTCCAGGC
>SLGL01000065.1 GCA_007123785.1 Balneolaceae bacterium | reverse complement strand
TAAGTCCATTATTTTTGGAAAACAATTTTCTCAATGCCTCTCAAAGAGGGGATTCCAGTTATCTCAAAAATTACTACCCACAATAATTTCCGTAAGAACCAAACAACTGGATTTTTGTATGACTATTCTCCCTTTGGCAGGTTAAACCAAAACCGTGAACCTTTACCTGGTTCGCTTTCCACATTGATGTCTGATCCATGGGCATTGATAATGCTTTTCACGACCGACAAACCCAGCCCTGTACCTCCTTTATCGCGCGAGCGGGCTTTATCGGTTCGATAGAATCGATCGAACAGGCGGTCCAGATGTTCTTTGGAAATTCCGATTCCGGTATCTTCCACTTCTACAATAATCGAATCTCCGGCATCTTTAGATCTGATTTGGATCGAACCTTCATTTGTAAACTTAATCGCATTGGATACCAGGTTTTCAAGTACCTGTTCAATTTTTCCCGGATCGGCTGTAACAATGTGAGATTTTGTTTCAGCAGTGAGGACTAATCCTTTTTCTTCTGCTTCAGATTCAAGAAGTTCTTTAATAAGACCGATCACTTTTTTGATATCAAACCTGCGTTTTTCGATAAACTGTTCGTCCGAATCGTACCGCTGAAGGGTTACCAAATCCTTAAAAAGGCGGTTGATGCGATGTGTTTGACGGGATGCGGTGAGCAGATATTTTCGTTTCTGAGTTTCGTCAAGATTATCCATCATCAGCATTTCGATGGAGCCGGCGATAGTATGGAGCGGATTTCGGATTTCATGAGTAATATCTGCAAAAAACTGGTTCTGCTTTTCATAGAGCCGTTTCATTTCCAAATTATCCGCACGAAGCCGCTCAGCCATTCGGTTCAGTGAATCGGCCAGTTTTCCGAATTCATCTTTACGGTCGAGGTTCAGAGTCTGCCCGGTGTTACCTTCAGAAATATCTCTTGCGGCACTTTCAAGCTGGAGGATTGGGCGTGAAATATAACGTGAGAAGAGAATGCTTACAATCAGTACCAGCCCGATGGAGATAAACATCCCGGTGTAGATAATCCAGCGAATAGTTTTGATCGGTTCATAAATCTGGTCTTTGTAAATACTGACCTTCAGGTATCGGGCCGGGTTGTGTTCGGAGTGAAGCTGGGCATAGGTGACCAATTGCTCGCTTTCGGGCTCATTGGCAAGGATGATTTCAGTTTGCCGGCGGATTCCGGTTTGTATCTCATCGTCAAGCCGTTCTGAGGCTTCAAGTTGTTCGTAATAGGGGACTTCGGCAAAGAGAATGCCGTCATCATCGTAAACAGCAAGGCGGTAACCCGATGTTCGTGCGGCCTCGTTCAGATTGGTTTCGAACTGTTCATCATTACGCAGGTTTTGAATGGTGATGGCAAGCCATTCGGTATCGTTTACAATTTGCTGTTCTCCCTCATTCAGCAGGTAATTGCGGATAAAAAGAATCGAATAGCTGCTGATCGCCGTGATGCCAAATATCAGCAGCAGAATGAATGTCCAAGCCAGTTTCGCGCGGATACTCATGCCGGGAGAAGATCGCGATTCATGCCATACCCGATGCCGCGGTAGGTTTTAATCAGTTCGGCAGCATCACCCAGTTTTAGCCGCAAATTTTTGATATGAACGTCCACCGTTCGGTCAAAGACGAAGCGGTCGTCCCCTCCGATGTATTCCAGGATTTCCTGGCGGCTGTAGACCCGTTTGGGATTTCGGAAAAAGAGCTCAATCAGTGAATATTCGGTAGATGTAAGGTCGATCCGTTTCTTCTTGTTGTAGAGGTCTTTACCGTTCACATCGAGCAACAGGTCGCCGTGATGAATCCATTTGCTGTTGTGGGGCTGCTGGCGGCGAAGAAGGGAATCGATGCGTGCTTTCACCAGTTTGAGGCTGGCCGGTTTAGAGATGTAGTCATCGGCCCCGAGTTCCAATCCTTCTATTTCGTCTTTTTCTTTGTCTTTGGCAGTAAGAAAAATCACAGGAATATCTTTCAGAACGGGATGACTGCGGATAATTTTGCAAATTTCTTTTCCATCGGTGTGGGGTACCATAATATCCAAAACGGCGAGATGGATGTCACTGGCTCTTTTTTCGATCAGCTCCAGGGCCTTCTGGCCGTCATGAGCCATCAGGACGTTGTATCCGTTAATTTCTAAAAAGTTGGAGAGCATTTCTGCAGGCTCCACTTCATCTTCAACCAGAAGAATGGTGTGTTTGGGCTTCATAAAGGAGTACTTTCTATTGAATTTGTTAAATGCAGTTTAAGAGAATCCTTTCAATATAAAATAATGAAATGACACAAAGATTTTTTACCATCTGTAGATACCTTTAATAATACTGCGGAAGCAGTTGCCCGCTTACTTATAGTAACAATCTTGAAACAGTTTAACTTATCTGATGGATTTACCCAAAAAAGTAATCTGGATTACCGGAGCATCATCTGGAATTGGTGAAGCATTGGCCTATGAATTTAACAAAAAGGGAGCACATGTCATTCTGTCGGCACGAAGGATTGAAGAGCTTGAACGAGTGAAGGAAAATTGCAATAATTCTGATGAGGCAGTAAAAGTATTGCCGCTTGATCTTACCGACAGCCAATCATTCGCCCAAAAAACAGAAGAGGCTATCGGTATGTTCGGCAGCGTAGATATGCTGATAAACAACGGCGGTATCAGTCAGCGGGCATTTGCCGCGGATGCCCGTATGGAAACCATTCGCCAGGTGATGGAGGTGAATTTTTTCGGAACGGTTGGCCTTACCAAAGCCCTGCTCCCGCATCTGATCGAACAAAAGGCGGGACACATTGTGGTGATTTCGAGTGTAATGGGTAAGATCGGGACGAAATACCGCTCGTCATATGCGGCTTCAAAACACGCTCTTCACGGCTGGTTCGATTGTCTTCGCCAGGAGATGTATGAACACAATATCAACGTAACACTGGTCTGCCCCGGATATGTGAAAACAGAGGTGACAGTGAATGCGCTGACCGGTGATGGTGAGAAATTTAACAAAATGGGAGACGCTCAAAACAAGGCGATGAGCGCGGAGGCGTTTGCCCAAAAATTGCTTCCAAAACTGGCCAAAGAGAAAGAAGAGGTATATATTGGCGGATTTGAAGTTTTATCGGTCTACATGAAACGATGGATGCCTGGTACTCTAAATAAAGTCCTGAAGCGTGTGAAGGTGACATGATCAAAAAGAAAACCTTACAGAAACCGTATTTCCGCTGAACTGAAGTCCGTCGAGTGCTTTGACAAGGTAGCTGCTTTCCGAACGGCTGATGAAATAAAGGACGGCATCAAAAACAAAAAGAAATCCACCCTGCAGAATCATCGACTGGCCGTAACCGATTAGACGTTTATCGTTGGTTCGAATTCCCCGTTCCCACAAATACCCTCCGATGGCCATATAGCCAACATCCAGGCCGGCATTAAAAAGCAGAATTTTTTCGAAGTTATGGAATTCGCGTAGGGTTTCAGAAAGGCTCATATCGGCAGACTGATTTCTAAGCCCGTAGTATCCGAAACCGGCAATGGCAAGATTTATACTATTCCAGGCTGCATTCATCTGGTGAAAATATTTTGTGCTGCCCGAAGTTTGTGTCATTCCGATTCCGCCCACAGCCAGGTTACTTAACGCCCATCCGCCCAAAACGAGCATTCCAGTGCTGTTTATTGCGATCCTTTTTTCGTTGACCTCCTCAAGATCAATGTTGCTCAGCTGAGCTGCTGCCGTGCTGGAAATGAAGAAAATGAGACATGCAGCAAGAAACAATTTTTGGATCACATGCATACTGATTGTGTTAAGGTTTGGATTGAAATCTTTATCACATATCCCTCAACCAAAGCATACACCTGGTCCGTTTCATCTGGTGTGGACCGTTTTCAAAATGCTGTTAAATGATCTGTCAATGTCATTTCATTTTTAAGTAATTGGAAAAAGATCAGGAAAATCAGGAACTACTGATGATTTGAGAGGGAAAAATAAAGAGAATACAATCTTCAGGTGCGTAAAATTCTTTTGTATTTCTGTTCTTCCTTTTAATTATGCTTTCCTTTTATAATATTCCAAAGCTGAAGATTTTTTAAAAAATACTTGAAAATGGGTTAAAAAAACTTCAACATAAAAGCGCTTACGAATTATTAACCAAATTGAAGAATTGATATGTGGCTCAACATAAAATCAT
>SLGL01000315.1 GCA_007123785.1 Balneolaceae bacterium | reverse complement strand
AGATCAAAATGCCTGCAAATAAAACCAATATGAGAATTTTGAGTGCTTTCAATCGTTTGATTTTCTTGAGGTTTGAAATACAACCACTACAAATAAAATTCCTGTGACACCCGCACCGATAACTGCCTCGGTAAAGCCTACGTCGATCGCACCCATCGCAACAAAAAGAAGTGCCATGAGAAAGCTGAAGATGGTCATCATCACAACAGCAACGAGTAAATCTCTGACCTCAAGCGCCACGATAGCTGAAAGGGCCAGGAAAAGGTAGATGATCAGTTCTAACTCCCAAATCATTGTTTGTCCTCCTCTTTCAATTCATCGTCGCTGTAAAAGGGATTTAATCCGCCTTTATATGCTGCCCTTGCCAGTGCATGGGTTCCAATGGGATTCGATAGAGCAATAAACAAAACAACCAAAAGGAGTTTAAAGGAACTTTGGGTAAAGCCTTCATAAATAACCAGGCCAAGGATAGCAAAAATAATACCAAGAGTGTCACTTTTACTTGTGGAGTGGGTTCGTGAATAAAAATCGGGCAGACGGATGATGCCGATACTGCCAACCAGCATAAAAACAATGCCGATGATCACGAATAGAATACTTAATGTAATCTGAATCTCAGTCATTCCTCTTTCATTTTAGAAGATGATAGATATTTGGCAATAATCAACGAGCCGATAAAGCCAAGAATAGCATAGGCAAGAGTAATGTCTATGAACATCTCTATTTTGCCAAAGAGAAATCCGATCAGTGTAATCAATACAATCGTTTTGGTGGCAATGGCATTGGTGGCCAAAATCCGGTCGTACAACGTAGGCCCGTATAATACCCGGTACAGGGGCACTGCGATAATGATAGTGAGCACAACAGCACTGTAAAGAAAAAATGATTCCATTAACTGCTCTTCTCCGTTTTTGTGATAATTTGCAGGTCTTTAACAACCTGGTGCTCTTCTTTTTCAAACAGTTTCAGTACCTGCCGGGGCATGTCATCGGAGGCGATACTTTCAAATGATTTGTCATCAATCGCATGAACGATAAATTTATCGCCAGTGATGTCGATGGTCAGTGTGCCGGGTGTTAATGAGATGGAATTTCCAAGAATCATGCGTGCGTGTGCACTGGGCAGATCTACCCGGAATGTAATCATTGTAGTGTGAATCGGCATTTTGGGTCGGATGATGATGGAAACAACATGAAACCCGGCAAGAATAATTTGAACAATCATCCATCCCACGTAATAAAAAGCCCTGATAAACCGAAGTTCGCTCAGGTCGTCCATGTCATCATCGAAAAACCTGTGCGTCTTCAGTTTGTAGTTTACATACATAACTCCGGCAACAGTAACTACACCCATGCTAATGTGTGTAACTGTAAAAAATCCGCTCATAATGACCCAAAAGATCATTAATGAGATAAAAGACATTGTAAGGCTAAAGAAAGATAGCTTGTTCATTAGTTAGCTTAGAAAGCAGATTGCCCACGTTTATTTGTGAGCACCAAACTTATTAAAAAAGAGCTATTCACTGCAATAGAAGTTATCGCTTTTATATTGTTTCACGCAAAAAGTACTTGTTAAAATAACATGTATATTAATAAGTATAAAAATGACAAGGTACGTTCAAATTTCAGAAGAAAAAATTTTTAAGAAGTACAGATTTCCTTGCTTTTGAGTTTAACTTGGAGAAGATTTTTGTATCTTTGGCACCTGAAAATATGGCTGCATGAGCCAGCGAAATATAAAGCGCAAACTAATTAACCTGTTTGAATGGAATCACCCACAGCGCTCGTAAGTCTGATTATTGGTTTACCGCTTCTCGGTTTTTTTATTAACGGACTTCTGGGACTTTCTTCGAGGGACTACCGCGAAAAGAAAAGTTTGATTGGCATTATTGCCAATTTCGCGGTTTTTATTCCTTTTTTAATTACCGTTTACTTTTTTCTGAATTTTAATTCCGATGCTGGTGCGATCCATGCAAAACTCTTTACATGGATAGATACTGGCGGTTTAACTGTGGATATTGCTTATCAACTCGATCAGCTCTCACTGATTATGGCTTTGGTTGTAACCGGAGTGGGGTCATTGATTCATCTCTACTCTATCGGATATATGCATCACGATCCCGGTTACTGGAAATTTTTCGCATATCTGAATCTCTTTATTTTTGCGATGCTGAACCTGATATTGGCTGATAACCTGCTCCTGTTGTTCCTCGGTTGGGAGGGTGTGGGGCTCTGCTCTTATCTGCTGATCGGGTTTTGGTATACAGACATGATGAAATCCGATGCCGCAAAGAAGGCGTTTCTTTACAACAGGGTAGGGGATTTCGCATTTCTCATAGCAATTTTTATGGTGTTTGAAGCGGTAGGCAGCCTCAACTTTGATGTGGTTCTTGCCAATCTTGATGCTTTTTCCGGGGATGCCATATTTTGGGTGGCTTTTCTGATGTTTATCGGGGCTACCGGTAAGAGTGCGCAGATTCCGCTCTTTGTATGGCTGCCCGATGCAATGGCTGGCCCCACATCGGTTTCTGCTCTTATCCACGCAGCTACAATGGTAACTTCCGGTATTTACCTGATTACGCGCATGTCTCCGATGTACATTCTCAGCCCGGAAATTATGATGATCATTGCCGTGATCGGAGCACTTACAGCCATCGTCGCCGCAACCATTGCTATCACTCAATATGATATTAAAGGGGTGCTTGCTTATTCCACTGTTTCACAGCTCGGTTTTATGTTCCTGGCTTTAGGTGCGGGAGCTTATACGGCTGCACTCTTTCATGTAATTACACATGCATTTTTCAAAGCTTGTCTCTTTCTTGGTTCCGGTTCAGTTATCCACACAATGGAACATGTGGAGCATAAACTGCACGATAAAGGAAAAGATGTGCACTTCGATCCGCAGGATATCCGCAATATGGGCGGCCTGAGAAAATATATGCCATCTACCTATAAAACCTTTTTAACTGCGACTGTGGCGATTGCCGGTATTCCTCCGCTGGCCGGGTTCTTCTCCAAAGATGAAATTCTGATGCACACTGCAAACATGGGTTTTGGTGAATTTGCCGGATCCATGTATTTCCTGCTATGGGGCGTGGCTACCATCACGGCATTCCTGACCGCCTTTTATATGTTCCGCCTTACACTCACCACTTTTCACGGCAGTTTTAAACTTCCCAAGAAAGTGAAGGGTGCGGAAAAAGCCGAAGAATACCTGCATGAAAGCCCTGCTACTATGACCATTCCGCTCTGGACACTTGCAGGGCTCTCTGTCGTCGGCGGTTTTATCGGGATTCCGAATTTTATTTCCAAAACGTTCGGTGGTGAAGGGGCCATTAACTGGCTGGGTGCTTATATGAGTCCTATAGCCGCAGATATTCCGCTTACACTTTCCATTCCTGCAGAATGGGCGCTGATGGTTTTTGCCACTGCTGTTGCCGTTGCGGGTGTGTACGTTTCATTCCGAATGTACGGCAACGACAACCAGGAAGAGTCAGATGCTAAAATTTCTGAACGCTTTGGCGGACTGTATCAGGTATGGCAAGAAAAATACAGCCTTGATGAGTTGTACGAAGGCGTTGTGGTGCATCCAACTGTACGGTTTTCCGATAAAGTCCTCGCCGTTTTCGATATAAAAATTGTAGACGGATTTGTAAACGCCGTGGGAGGAATTGTGCGCCTGACAGGGAGCTTGCTCCGATACATACAAACCGGAATTGCCAGTAACTACGCCCTCTTTTTGATTATTGGCGTAATTCTGGTACTCACATTATTACTGTTCTAAAGTTATTTGCTGACACACATGGAGTTATTACTAAATATCACCATCTATCTACCGCTGCTCGGGATTGTGGCATTCCTGTTCATCAAAGGGGATGAAGCCGTGAAGTGGACCAGCCTGGGGATCACCACGCTGACGTTTTTTCTCTCGCTTCCTCTGCTGTTTAGTTTCGATGTGGCCAATTCGGCTGTGCCGCAATATGTGACGGAAGGCTCCCCGATATTTGCCGGCATGGATATCAAATATCTTGTAGGCCTGGACGGACTCAGCATGCTTCTTTTTATGCTTACCACACTTTTCGGGCCAATTGTGATACTGTCTTCCTGGAGTTCAGTGAAGAAAAGCCTGATCGGTTATTACTCCATGCTTCTGCTTCTTCAAACAGCTTCACTTGGAGTATTTTCCTCGCTCGATCTGGTAGTTTT
>SLGL01000346.1 GCA_007123785.1 Balneolaceae bacterium | reverse complement strand
TATTTCGATTCACGGCTGGAGTATAACGAAGAGCTTGCCCATCGAATTTATGCAGGTAGTGATTTTTTGCTGATGCCATCGAGAGTTGAACCGTGTGGTTTAAATCAGCTATATTCGATGAGGTACGGCACCATTCCACTTGTACGGAAAACCGGTGGACTGGCTGATACCGTGATTGACATTGGGGAGGAAGATGGTTATGGGCTTGTATTTGAGAATTTTAATCTCGAAGAAGCTGTTAATGCGGTAGAAAGGGGTGTGGAATTGTTCGAAAAAAAACGGTTATTTAATAGTAAACAGCGTCAAATTATGAATCTGGATTTTTCATGGGATAAAGCTGCAAAGAACTACATCAAAATGTATCAATCAATGAAATAATGAGGTACAAATAATGGAAGAATCAACTATTGCTATCATTCTTGGAGGGGGCAGGGGCACCCGACTTGATCCACTGACCAGACACAGAAGTAAACCCGCGGTACCGATTGCAGGTAAGTATCGTTTGGTTGACATCCCTATTTCCAATTGTCTGAATTCACGGATTCGCAAAATATTTGTGTTGACTCAGTTTAACTCTGCTTCGCTTAACAGACACATCAAAAATACCTACAACTTCGATATTTTTTCTCACGGCTTTGTAGATATTCTTGCTGCAGAACAAACACCGAAAAGTCAGAACTGGTTTCAGGGAACAGCTGATGCTGTGCGACAGTCGATCCATCATATGTCAAATTACGACTATAGTCATGTGTTGATACTTTCGGGAGATCAGTTATATCAGATGGACTATCGAAAACTTCTGGAGGTACATGCAAAAGATGATGCCGACCTTACAGTTGCAACCATTCCCGTTACTGCCAGTGAAGCTACTGACTTTGGAATAATGAAAACCAATGAAGATGGCCGAATCGAAAGTTTTGTAGAGAAGCCATCGGCAAATGAGCTTGATAAATGGTCGTCTGAAACTTCACCCGAAATGCAAGAAAAAGGGAAGATCTTTCTTGCATCGATGGGAATTTATGTGTTTAGTAAAAAAATGATGCTTCGTTTGTTTAAAGAAAACCCCGATGCAACAGATTTCGGAAAGGAGATCATACCAAAAGCCATCGAAGAAGGAAGCAGGGTATCGAGTTATTCATTTAATGGCTACTGGACTGATATCGGAACCATCAGTTCATTTTATGAAGCGAATCTCGATCTCGCTGAAACATTGCCTGAATTTAATCTTTATGATAACGAGAATGTTATATTTACACGCGCCCGCTATCTGCCGGCATCCAAATTAACTGGTACCAACCTTGAGCGCGTATTGGTGGCTGAGGGCTGTATTATTGAAGCAAGCCGTATCGAACGTTCGGTAATCGGAATTCGGTCCAGAATTGGAAAAGGAACTACCATTGAATCCTCTATTGTGATGGGTAATGATCATTTTGCTACTGATGATGATTTTAGCAAACAAGATGACAAACCGCTTATGGGTATTGGGCAGCGCTGCTTTATAAGCCGCGCCATTATTGACAAAAATGCCCGGATCGGAAATGATGTAAAAATTACTGGTGGAAGCCATCTTGAGGACGGCGAATATGATTGTCACTCTGTAGTGGATGGAATTGTGATTATTCAAAAAGGCGCTGTCATACCAGATGGGTACAGCATTTGAAATAAATTCTCTAAATAATCAGGTGGTAGAAAAAAACCGGGTTGAAAGTTTCAACGTTCGTTAGTGGTTAAAATACCCGTCAGTTCAAGCGCAGAGAATGAGTACAAAGAAGGAACAAAGTCGAGAATGGTTTTGTGAAACAGCATCTCAACTTCATTCGTCCCTGTCGTTCCTCATTGCACTTGGTGTTACGTTAGTAGACTATTAAGTCCGCTAAACAAGTACAATTCTACACGCCTTTTTTAGAGAAGATTTTTTAGTGTAATTCCAATGTCTGCAGGACTGTCTGCAACCGTTACACCAGCTTCACGTAAAGCTTTTTTCTTATCATCGGCAGAACCTTCTCCGCCTGAAATAATTGCTCCGGCATGGCCCATTCGGCGTCCCGGAGGGGCTGTACTTCCTGCAATAAATGCAACAACAGGCTTTTTAACATGTTCTTTGATGTATGCAGCAGCTTCCTCTTCGGCCGAACCGCCAATCTCACCAATCAATACAATCGCTTCAGTTTCCGGGTCTTCGTTGAAAAGTTTTACAGCATCGGTATGATTGGTTCCGATCACAGGGTCGCCACCAATTCCAATGGCAGTACTTTGGCCGAGACCTTCTTTGGAGAGCTGGTCTACAGCCTCATAGGTAAGTGTACCTGACCGGGAAATGAGCCCGATGTTACCCGGGGAAAAAATCATAGATGGCATAATTCCCACTTTGGCTTGTCCGGGAGTAATCACACCCGGACAATTTGGGCCTACCAGGGTTGCTCCGTGATTTTTACAAACCTGCTTGGCTTTTACCATATCCTGTACGGGAATTCCTTCGGTTATGCAGATAATAACTTTAATTCCGGAGACAGCAGCTTCCATAATAGCATCCGCTGCAAAGGGTGGCGGAACAAAAATAACGGATGTATTGGCTTCTTCTTCAGCAACCGCATCCGCAACGGTATTAAAAACGGGTTTGTCGAGATGGGACTGGCCGCCTTTTCCTGGTGTTACACCACCCACTACATTGGTTCCATACTCAATCATTTGGCCCGCGTGAAAAGTCCCCTCACTACCGGTGAAGCCCTGAACAATCAGGCGGGTTTCGTTACCAACTAATACACTCATTTAAAACAGGTTATATAATTAATTTTCAGGTTTGAAAGATTTGGCTTGAATATACAATCATTGCCAATCATTGACAAAAGAGTAAGAATGGAAATTGAACTTCTGATTTTTTTTTTAACGATTCCTATAAATCTATTCGACACGGTTGATACCAAATGGTTGTGTATAGGTTCGGCCGGTATCATCTATGATGACTGCCCGTACAAAATTTGCATATTCAGGCACATCCGAAAGAGTAATTAAGTTATTTCTGTGAAATATATAGCTATCGTTGGATTCGGGATCGTGCGTAACCCATTTAATTTCATAGTTATTATCATCTCCATCAACTGTAATTTCAATCTGGTTTCGGGTTGATGAAATATTGGTTATATGCAGATTGGGTTCAACGCCCAGCTCTTCAGGTACAAAGAGATAGATATGTCCTTCTATCATAGCATCGCGCACATTTTCATAATTCATTTCGTTTAGCAGAAAAACATTTCGATTTGCACCAAAATGATGGGTTTGATGAGTGTCGTCGTTTGCAAATCCCCAAATCGGCCTGTCAGGCATAGTTCGGTACAAAATTCTATCCCATTTTTTTCGGTCAACAGGATATCGGTCTACCTGGTTGTAGATTTCCATACCTACCAGGTGAGAGTGTTCTTCAAAAAATTCTACATACCATTCTGGTTCATGATCGTATCGTCCGGGATGAAAAAACATAGAAATTCCATCCCGTTCTGCAATTTCTTCAAAAATCCTGGACTCCTCACCTTCTCCCTCGGCAAAATCGTTCCAGTAACTTCCAATATGGTGCCCTCTGGACATTTCGCTTCCTTCTACAGATAGCATATACAGCTCATCCGGATATCGGTTTTGCCACTCTTCATTTGCATTTTGTCCGAATGTAATGGTATCACTTTTTATTTCATCTTTAATTTTGTGATATATATCATTTAAGGCTGTCCAGGGATAGAGTGGTTTTGGATGAACATGATGGTGATGCGTATCGTGATCAGTCAATGCCAAAATATCGTAATTCAGATCATGATATTTGTCAATCGCCTGATGTGGATCATACCTGCCATCAGAAAAAGTTGTATGAGTATGAAAATTGGCGTGATAATAACCAATGTTTTCCCAATCTACACCTTCATAGGGGTTGACAAAAGAATCCCGTTCTATTGTAAGATAAAAATAGATTGAAACAGCTATTATGAGAAAACCTGCAATAAGTAGAATACGTGTAAAATTGTTCATATTGGATTGGTTTAGGTGGTGAAAAAATAATTATTAATTTTTCATTGGTTTGATGAACCTTTTAAAAAAAAGGTTGTTGTTGTCATTTTGGAACACTTAAGTGTCAGTATTTTATAATATTATACATTCTATGATTGTTTAATTTCCGGATGTTCAGTGCAAAAATATTTGGCCCGGATATCTAACAGCAAATATGTTAAAC
>SLGL01000392.1 GCA_007123785.1 Balneolaceae bacterium | reverse complement strand
GTCTTAATTCCACATAGGTACGATTGAGAGACCGGTTGACTGCAGGTAATAAACGGCTTTTATGGGCAACAGACAAGGATTTTTTCCGGTTTTTTGAAGTACAAAATCTGTCAACCGTTCGTCTGTTTTGCGAAAGTGGGTATTTTGGCTATGTAAGTTACAGCAATTCAATATGTTACACATTCCTTTTAAAAAAAGAGGTTGACGGATACCAAAAACGCCCTCCACAGCCTTTAAATATGGTTTTTCAGTCAGTCGGACTAAAAACAAGCCATCTCACCTCACTGAACAGCAGAGGTTGACAGATCAACCTGCCTCCGGAGTACAGAAAAGGCGATTTCCAAAAAACCAAATATTTAGCTGACAGTTGGCAAAACCAAATATAAAATGACCGGGGACGGGAGACCGGTTCTCAGTTGACAATAACATTTAGCAGTTGAAAAAACCATAACACACAACTTACTACTCAAAATCATCCCAATCATCTCCCGAAAAACCTGTACATTTGACTCTCCTTTAATATGTAAAATAATTCAGATACAGTGAACAAGATCGAAGAAACCCCTGAACTCCGGCTCCAATTTGAAAAACGCGGAGGTGTGCTCCCGGTGGTAGTGCAGGAAAGCTCAACAGGTGACATTCTGATGATCGCATCGGTCAATGAGCAAGCGCTGCAGGAGAGTATCAAACAGAGATTGGCGGCGTTCTGGAGCACCAGCCGCAAGGAACTGTGGATTAAAGGATTGACATCCGGTAATAAACTGCATCTGGACGAAATTCTTGTGGACTGCGACCAGGATGCACTCATCTACAAAGTTACTGTTGAAGGGACCGGAGCTTGCCACACTACAGCAAAGAACGGAAAACACCGAAAATCCTGTTTCTACAGAAAACTGAACCCTGAAACTAACAGATTAACCTTCCTTGAGGAATAATTCCCATGAATCACGCATCAAAAAATGTTTTCGGCGAGCCCATTGAAACATGCAGTGAAGATCCGCTTACCGGTTTTTATCGAACCGGCTGCTGCGATTCCGGATCTGATGATCAGGGCAAACACATGGTATGTGCGGTTATGACAGATGAATTCCTGGCTTTCTCCAAAGAGATGGGGAACGATCTTTCTACACCGGTTCCGCAATTTCAATTTCCGGGGTTAAAAGAGGGAGACCGCTGGTGCCTTTGTACCCTCCGATGGAAGGAAGCGTACGAGGCAGGCAAAGCTCCCGAAGTGGTGCTGGAAGCCACAAATGAAATGGTGCTTGAGTATATACCCATGGAGGCTCTTCTTGAACATGCTTTTAAACGGGCAGAAGCTGAGTAGCTGCGTACCTGTATTTGACTGAAATCATTGATCAAAACTCATCTGCCCAAAACGAACCAAAAGATCAAGGCGGTGAGGCCTTAAAAAAAAGCCCGGCAAAAGTAATCTGCCAGGCTTTATTTGATAATGGTGATCTAACCAGGATATCGTTTCCTGGTGAGAAATCCGGGCTATAAATCTGGGTTATTCAACCGGTTCAACCATATAAAGTGCTCCGGGGTTTTCATCCGTAAGAACGTAAATAAATCCATCGGGGCCTTGACGCACATCGCGAATACGGCCTAATTCACCCAGTAAGAGTTCTTCATCATGAATGACAGTATACTCGCCTTCATAATCCTGAATGAGGAGCCGCCTGATTCTTTCTGAAGCCAAACCACCAGCGAGTAAATTGCCTTCCCAGGCCGGAAAATGATCAGAGGTAACCAGTGCAAGGCCTGAAGGTGCAAGTGTAGGAAGAAATTCATAGATCGGGTCTACCATGCCTTCAACATGCCGTGCTTCAGTTCCGGAATGGAATTCTCGTTCGTTACCGTAATTCCTTCCAAGGCTTGCTGTTGGCCAGCCATAGTTAACAGTAGCTTCAATCAGGTTCAGCTCGTCGCCGCCCCGGGGGCCGTGTTCAGTTCCCCAAATCTGATTGTTTACCTGGTTAATGACCAGCCCCTGGATGTTTCTGTGGCCGTAGGAGAAAATTTCATCGGCTACATCGGGATCATCTACAAACGGATTGTCATCAGGAACGGAGCCATCATCATTGAGCCTGAGAAGTGTACCGGCGTGATCCTGTGTATCCTGTGCACGCGGCGGGTCTGCACCCCTGTCGCCAATACTTACGTACATGTACCCTTCATTATCAAAAGCAATTCGGGAACCGTAGTGACGTCCGGGTGATGAGTAACGGTTCTGAACAAAGATTTCCTCAACATTTATAAACTGGTTCTCTTCAAGCTGTCCGCGAACAACAGCGGTAGCAGTATCTTCTCCATCATTGGGTTTGGAAAAAGTGAGATATATCCAGCCGTTTTCGTTGTAATCCGGGTGAATAACAACATCCATCATACCACCCTGGTTGGTTGCTTGTACTTCTGGAACACCCTCTACTTCAGTTAGCTGATCCCCATCAGCAATTTGCAGCCTGCCGGGACGCTCTGTAATCAATTTACGTCCATCGGGTAAAAAAGCAACTGCCCAGGGGTTTTCGAGTCCGCTTACTACCTGGGACACCCGAATTTCCTGGTATTGTGTTCGATATTCACGGGGTTCCCACCCGTCATCGGAAGCCACCTCCGCATCGTTACCAGCCTGTTCTACCTCGCAAGCAGCAAAGGCAATCAATAACAGGATAGTGACACTATATGTAATGTATTTCATTTTTATTTTGGTTTGTTATGTTATTTTTTAGAGTTCTCTATTTTAGCAAAACATTGGCATAATTGCAGTTAATCAGTGTAAATAACAGGATTTTCTTCAATCAGCGTTCAATCCGGGACTCTTTTCTCATTTTTTGTATAAATTTTTCAAAATAAGCTACATCTAAAAACTTATAAATACTTAAGCTACGATGAAGTGAAGCTTGATGCAGATTCTTTTAAGGGTAAATGAAAGGTTCTGTTTAATTGAAATAATATCAGCCCTTTTTCAGACCTTATTCTTTCAGCATGTGAGATACTGTTCTTATTCAGGTATCAGCGGTTAATCTTGTAAACCATGTTGTTCCGCTTTTTGGAAAGCCGCAGATTATAATACGGTTTTTGGTTCCCACTACATTTTGTCGGACTTATTTAAATGCTTTTCCTTTTCCTGCGTATCTTTTTCCCGCTTCCAGTGTCTCATAATGGAAATACTGAACCCTAACATGAGCAAAAATGTGCCCAGCCAAACTACGGACACGAATGGCTTTTTCTCAGCAACAACAAGAATCCAGTCCTCTTCAAAATTCTCATCCATTCCGTGGATGGTCAGTTCAATGGAGTCGGTTTCGGGATGGATGCGGCTGAACATCACATTCATATCCCACCGGTCGATATCGAGTGGTGGTGAGTAGGTATAACTTCGTCCTTCTTCGGTGTAAACTGCGAAGAGCGGCTCAATTTCATAGGCATTACCGCTTGGCTCATGTTCCACCATGATGAGTGCCCGGATGCCGATCTGTGTATTATCGGGCAGTGCTTCATCACTTGCCGGCACAAAATTCTGGAAGGTAAAATTAAATGGACCGGCTGATACGGTATCACCCATTCTTATTTCGATCGTCTGTACCTCGTTTTCTTCCTGATCTCCATCGTCTGATACCGGAACCATCTGTCGGTTTCTTCGCTCCAGCTCCTGATTTCTGCGTTCCACATATTTACTACCTGCCACATAGAGATAAATATCGCTGAACCATCCGGTTCGAACATGTGGATCAACCGACCATTCGATGTTATCCTGCGTAGAAGAAGTAAGCATAGGGTACACTTCCGGCGACATGTAGAAAGGACTGCTGCCATCAATCGGTTCAAATTTCAGGATATAATTCTGCTGCCCCGGCCTTGGTGAGTCGGTCAGCTCATACCCTTCATACGTTACCATATACTTATTATTGATAAGTGTGGGCTGATCAATTTCAAGCTCGAACATCTCCACTTTCTGTGTTACCGGAAAACCTTCCTCATCAAACACATCACCAGCGACAACGCGGGCGTTGTAGTTTGCTGTTCGCTGGTCGAGCAGCGGCTCGGTATTGACCGAAGAAGCAATGATACCTAACAAAAGTGCACCAGATCCGATGTGAGTTATCGTACCACCCACAAGTTTGGGATTTTTACGGAGCAGACTCAGCATCACTGAAGCGTTCCCCATCACGGTAAACCATGCGGCAAAAATATAGATCATGTAGTAGAGGTTGTGCACATCACCGAG
>SLGL01000208.1 GCA_007123785.1 Balneolaceae bacterium | reverse complement strand
GATAAACAAAAACTGAATTGTTTAAAAAGAAAAAACATAACAGAAAAAAACCACGCCGAAAAAAAGGTGCTGCCATCATCTGGATGATTCTGTGCCTTGGATTGGTTGGGGGAGCTGTTTATGCCGGGATCCATCTCGAAAAAAACACAACCATTCATGATGTGCGGTTCACCGGTAATGAGTTCACCTCTGAACAGGAACTTGCAGATTCTGTAGAGCTCCCGGAAGGGATTCTTGCCGACAGTCTGAACCTTCCTGAAATTATCTCCGGGCTTCAGAGCCTGCCTTATATAGAGGATGTCTCTGTAAATATGAGTCTGCGAGGTGTTCTGACTTTCCGTGTACACGAGCGTGAACCGATCGCCTTGCTGGTGGACGGATCAGACCGGGTCTATGTGAGCAGAGGTGGTATCAAACTGCCGGTGATTCCCGAAAATGTACGGGATGTTCCCTTGCTTTACGGTTTTCCTGCCAATCCCGTGTCCGACACACTTCGTTCTGATGCATTCCGGCAGGTCGAAAAATTTCTTACAGAGGCCAAATCAAACGTTATCGGCTGGATTACCATCAGCGAAGTGGCATGGAACGAGAGTGAAGGAGTGGTAGCACTTACGGCAGAGAATGGCGTTAAACTGATTTTCGGACAGGATGATTTTGACCGGAAAATAAGGCACTGGGAAGCGTTTTACACCGAAGTTGTCACTCAGAAGGGAATTCACTATTTCAGTACGGTTGACCTGCGGTACAGAGATCAAATTGTAACACGAAACTTATAGAATATCAAATATTTAGCAATCTAAACAAGCCAGGTAAGCTTATGGAACAAGAAAACGAACGAATTGTAGTAGGACTTGATATCGGCACAACCAAGGTTTGTGCTGTGGTGGCATCTATCAATGAACAAGACCGTATCCATATTTTGGGAGTGGGTAAAGCGCCGAGTGAAGGGCTGAACCGAGGTGTGGTTGTCAATATCGATAAAACGGTTAACGCTATAAAAACAGCTATTCAGCAGGCTGAACTGGCTTCTGGTATTGTGGTAAATTCGGTAAATGTGGGCATTGCTGGCGACCATATCCGAAGCATTCGAAGCAAGGGTGTGATCACTATCAATAACAAAGAGAAAGAAATCACTGTACAGGATGTGGAGAGAATTTTAAAGGATTGCCAGCAGATTATGCTTCCACCCGATCAGCAAATTTTACATGTGATACCCCAGGAATTTGTAGTGGACGGGCAGGACGGCATCAGTGATCCCGTGGGAATGAGCGGCATGAGAATGGAGGCGGAAGTCCACATCATTACCGGGCTGGTTTCTGCTGCGAAAAATCTCTATAGATGTGTAGAACGCGCAGGATACCAGGTGGCCGATATCATTCTGGAACCTCTCGCCTCTTCTTATGCCGTTCTTGATGATGAAGAGAAAGAGGCCGGTGTGGTGCTCGTTGATATCGGCGGCGGAACAACGGATCTCGCCGTTTTCCAGGAAAGCACCATCCGCCACACTGCAGTCATAGCCATCGCTGGTAAAAAAGTAACCGATGACATCAAACTGGGACTGAGTGTTCTTGATGACCAGGCTCAGAAACTGAAACACAATCACGGTGAATGTTTTGTGGATTTGATCGAAGAAGACGAATCGATCACTATTCCCGGCATTGCGGGACGGCCGCCAAAAGAGATCACAAAAAGCATTCTTGCCAAAATCATCCAGGCTCGAATGGAGGAAATTCTGGAAATCATAGCCATTGAAGTGAAACGCAGCGGCTATGCCGATTCGCTCAGCGCCGGAATCGTTATTACCGGAGGCGGATCGCTCATCAAAAATATCTGTCCGCTGGCCAACGAAGTCCTCGGCATGGATGCTAAAATCGGCCGGCCGCTCGGATTAGCCGGTGGTTTGATAGAGGAAGTAAACAGCCCGATCTACGCAACCAGTGTGGGACTTGTTCTGCACGCCCTGAAAGCCGATGGGCTTGAAAATCAGACAATGGTTCCCTCATCGTCAAAAGGAACCGGTGTGGAAAAAGTGATGAGCAGCATCACTGAACGCATGAAGAGCTGGTTCAAAGAACTTTAAACAGTACGAAAAACCCTCAGCAAGGGTAGAAAACGACCAAGATAAAAACAAACAGCAATCTACAGACAAGAAGAAAACAGCAATCACAAACGGAGTTAACCATGGAATACGTAACATCACGCTTTAGCTTTGACGAAAAAGGTCAGGATAATGCGAAAATCAAAGTGATCGGAGTTGGCGGTGGCGGAGGAAATGCCATCAACAATATGATCCGAAAAGGACTGGACAGTGTGGAATATATCGCACTGAATACAGATGCACAGGCGCTGAAAAGCAACTCGGCAGATATCGCTATTCAGGTAGGTGCAAACTTAACCTCAGGGCTTGGAGCCGGGGCTCGCCCGGAGATTGGCCGTGAAGCCGTGGAGGAAAACCGCCACGAACTTGACGAAGCCGTTGACTCGGCCGATATGATTTTCATCACAGCCGGAATGGGCGGCGGCACCGGAACCGGGGGAGCCCCCGTAGTAGCCGGAATAGCCAAACGCAAAGGAATATTAACTGTTGGAATCGTAACCACCCCCTTCCATTGCGAAGGGAAAGTGAGAATGCGATACGCCCTCGAGGGCATCACCGAACTCAAGAAAAACTGTGATACAGTAATAGTAATCCCCAATGAACGCCTGCTCGATATTTCAGATGAAAACACATCGCTGATGGAGGCTTTCGAGAACGCCAATGAAGTTCTGTACAACGCCACCCGCGGTATCTCTGATCTGATTCTGATGCCAGGGCTTATAAACCTCGATTTTGCAGATGTTCGAACCACCATGATCGATGGAGGTGCCGCAATTATGGGATCGGCCACAGCCAGTGGCCCCGACAGGGCCGAGATTGCCGCACGTGAAGCAATCAACTCTCCACTGCTCGATGGAGTGAGCATCCGGGGAGCACGAAATGTACTGGTGAATATCTCGGCCGGATCAAACCTCGGGATGCGTGAAACCACTACGGCTACCAGCATAATCCAGCAGGAAGCGGGTGAAGATGCCGAAATAATCCTTGGTACTGTTCTTGATGAGTCTTTCGATGAAGAACTTCGGGTTACAGTTATTGCTACTGGATTTGAATTAAGTGAAAATCGGTCTCAGGCGAAAGTGGCACCCAATAATCAGTCCGAATCGATAAGGAAAAAGCCAAAAACTTCATTCGAACTTCCGAAAGCCAGCGAAATTGCCAGCCGAAAAAATCGAACAGATGGACCTTATTACAAAGGTGAAAAAAACCTCAAATCACTCGATTCTCCGGCAATCCACCGCAGAAATCTCAAGTATATGAGAACCATCGACGAGGATGATGAGATGGAAGGAGAAGAAGAATTTTCTGATTCGGCAAAGGAACAGCGAAAAGCAAGCAGCGACAAAACGCTGCTAAACAACCGCACCGAACGTATCGACAAACGGGATACGGAACAGCCTGCTTTTTTGCGTAAAATCATGGATTAAACCCTATTCCATGTAAACTGTGATTGCTTTACAAGATCGGATGGGCAAGCTATGTCCATCTTTTAGATTGCTAAATCAAAAAGGAGTCTCTCTGACCGGAGGCTCCTTTTCTTTTTTCAGGAAATATTCAAAAAAACCCGGAGCTGTCAGGCCCCGGGCTTGTTTATCCAGTCGGTCTGTGTTTCACCGATTGATCATATACACTCATTTCAAAACAGATTTATCAAAATCAGGATATCTGCAACAGCTTCAGTATCCACATCTCCGAGGAGTTCGCTTTGAACTTCAACCATATTTCTCACACTCGATCCAAAATCGGCATAAATATCATTCAGAGACTGAGCACTTATCAGCCCGGAAATAGCTGTCTCGAACAGTATCCCTGGACCACCTGCAGTGTTGATCTCTGTATCAATAGCTATCAAAATAGTGCCTTCAACCGAAGAATCGCTTTCCATTGCAGTGCGTACTTCTTCATGATAGGTTTCGAATGCGACATTAATTTCACCTTCTGCTCCACCGCTTCCGCTTACATCTGCACGCAGCGTAGAACCGGCATCGACAATCGCAGAAATCGTTGATTCAGACATTCCGGATGCTTCTGCCCGGGCCTGAACAGCAGTATCAAGGGCAATCGCGGCCATAATCGAAGTAGTACTTCTCACTTCATTTCGTACCGAAGAAGAAACCGATTCCATGCTGTT
>SLGL01000473.1 GCA_007123785.1 Balneolaceae bacterium | reverse complement strand
TCATCTATCAGGAAAAAATGGCGACACTGGGTCAGCTTGTGGCAGGTTTTGCTCATGAAGTAAACAACCCGACTGCCTCACTCCTCCGCTCTACAGAAACGCTGGAGGAGCGGATTTCCAGCCTGATGTTACTACTTGAAAAAGAACCCGATGATCATGATTTTTTCATCAGCTTGTATGATGCCGGCCGAAAAGCGGGCTATCCCGATACGGCAACACTCCGGGAATTAACAGCTCAGTTGAAAGAATCATTCAAAGAGGCCACACCTGCACAACTGAGGTTACTGGCACAGGTTCCGGTAAGTTTAATTGACCGGCTTTTGGAGAATAAAGTTCTGAAAGGGGAGGAACTCGATTTTTACCTGAACCAGTTTGAACTGGGTAAAATGTTTCAGAACATTGAATCGTCCGGAAACAGGATTGCAGGCCTTGTAAAAAGCCTGAAGAGCTACAGCCGCACCGATACCGATATTGAGTGGGAAAAAATCGACATCCGCGAAGGCATTCACGATACACTTCAATTGACCAGCAACCGAATAAAATATTACGATATTGACCTGGACCTGCCTGAAGTACCGATGATCCGTGCCAACCCTGCAGCACTGAACCAGGTTTGGACCAATATCATTCTGAATGCTGCCGATGCAATGGGTAAAAACGGCTCACTTTCCATCAACTGTAACAATAATCAGAAAAATATCTGGGTGGAAATCCGCGACTCCGGTCCGGGTATTGATGAGGAGATCATTGAGAAAATTTTCGATTCGAACTTCTCCACAAAAAAATCGGAAGTAAAATTCGGATTGGGACTGGGACTGTCCATCTCCCGTGATATTATTCATCAGCACGGAGGCACCATTTCTGCAAAAAATTCTGCAAAAGGTGGTGCGATTTTTACAGTTACGCTTCCACTTAAGGATAATAACCAGGCATAAAAAAACGCCATCCCCGGATACCAGGAATGGCGCTGTTAGTTTTGTTGAATTTATTAAAATCTATAACCTAAAATTCGTCGGCAGGGGGTTGTTGTTGCTGACCTTCCATGCCCCCTTCCTGCTGAATCATCTGCTGAACACGCTGCATAAGTTCAGGATTTTGCTGGATCATCATATTGATTTCCATAAACCGCTCGGAGTCCATACCAGATGCAGCTACAGCTTCTTCGAATTCAGCATCCAGGCGTTCTTCGATTTCTGCAACTCTTTCTGATGCCCGCTCAAATTTATCAATCTCATCAGAGCTTACTTCCAGGTCTTCTTCAGACTGCCCCATCTGCATTCCCTGGGCAATCTGATTATAATTTTCTATCGAGATTTCTTCCTCTTCAAGAATTCCCATCATCTCTTCCTGAGCTCCCATCTGGGTTTCCTGGAAGTTGATGTTCACTTCAACAAACGTTTCAAGTTCATCATCCGAAACATCAGCATCTGCCATGGGCTGCTGCTCTTGCATCATTGGATCTTGCGGCGGCTGATCTGCTGTTTGCTGTTGGGGTTCTGTATCACTCTGACAAGCTGCGAAAAGCACAACTAGCAGAAGTACTCCTAATTTCTTAAGCATAATTTCTTTTTTGGTTCATCTTATTTATAACATAGTTTCATTAAGTATAACACATACTATGTAACTCTGCTCCACTAATGCACCTGTTTTCATAGGATTTAACGTGTTTTACATTTTTTGAAGTTTTTTTAACTGATTCTGAGACATTTTGTTACATCTTTGAAGTAAAACCCTCATACAGCACCCTGGGAAGTTGCTGTGCCTTGCCGCTAATATGCATTTATGCTTTTTTAACTTTGTTGAAGGGTGTATTCGAGGCAGGATATAGGGAGTGACTAAAAAAGTTTCATCCGGCTTGTTACATGTTATATAACATGGAGATTGTTTTCTGTATAGCTGTTTAAATCGGCTTCTTACGTAAGATCGAACGCATCATTTTGCCCATAACCCTGCTCTTCGAAGCTTTATCGCAGTAGATATCGTAGTAGATCGGGCATTTTTCTTTCTAAAAACCGAAACCAAACAAAAAATACAGATCATCCGTGTTTGGATTGGCAATGACCGAACCGGTTAGTCCGATGGAGAAAAACTCGGTAATCTGCACACTTTTAGAAACCGATATTCCAGTTTCAATGATGGCTGCACCGTTGGTTTCGTAGAGCGCTGATTCAGATGGAGTAAAGCCCATAAAAAGCTCTACATCCCCTGCCTCATACCCAATCCTGGAGTAGATGGAGTTATCATCATCGTTGGTCACAAATGTACCGATAAAAAAGTTAACCGGAAACGATCCCGTACCTGAATAACCAAGCCCAAGCTCCACAAAGTGGGATTCACTGCTGAAGTAATTGTGCATTGGGTCTTCGGGAAAAGTATAATCTGTAACCAGAAAAGAGAAATCGCCTGCAGCAGATTCAATAGTGTAGCCTGCGTAGAAATCCACTTCAGTCCCATCGGGATTTCCGTTGGTGGCGAATGCGGCCCAGGTTCCAATTTCGAAATTTCCTGCTGTAAAATTTATATCAGGCTGAATGCTGGGCGAATTGCCGAAATCGGCTCCTCTCCATACATAGCGGTTCATAACCTCGGCACTGAGACTTACTTGTGAAAAGGCATCATTAAAAAGGAATAATGATCCTGCAAAAAGAAGAATGATAGTTTTAAGTTTTGTTTTCATAGCTGTACATTGAGATAAGTTTCTGTGAATTTTAATAGGAGCGGAAACAACAGGAGCACCCTGACTCCATCAGGAAGTGCTCCTTTTTTTATTTATTGACTGCTGAATCAGCCAGGTACCTGGCCAAGCTGAGTTGTTGTTTTTACCGGAGAGAAATCGGGATAAGCCTGATTTCCGTGTTCGGAAATATCCAAACCGTCAGACTCCACCTCTGGTGATACACGCACACCCATCACGGCTTTGATGGTACCGAAAACGGCATAAGAAAAGATAAATGTCGCTGCCAGGATGACTGTGGTTCCGAGCAACTGTACCAAAAAACTGGCCTGGGCAGAAAAAATTCCAACTGCCAGAGTTCCCCAGATGCCACACACACCATGAACGGAAATGGCCCCCACAGGATCATCCAGTTTAAGCTTGTCGAACATAACAATCGACAGCACCACGATAACGCCGGCAATGGCTCCGATGGTTACCGCACTCATAACAGAAACTACATCAGCTCCGGCGGTTATGCCTACAAGGCCGGCCAGAATTCCATTAAGCGCCATTGGCGCGTCCAGACTTTTCATGACAACCTGGGTGGTCACCATTGCAGCAAGTGCACCCGCACAGGCGGCAAGGGCCGTAGTTACAAAAACAAAGGAAACTTCAGCCGGATCAGCACTGAGTACCGAACCGCCGTTGAATCCAAACCAGCCAATCCAAAGTAAAAATACCCCTACGGTAGCCAGGGGAATATTGTGTGCAGGAATCCCCACAGTTTTTCCATTTTTGTATTTTCCTGTCCTGGCGCCCAGCAAAATCACACATGCAAGACCGGCAGCACCTCCAACACCGTGAACAAGTGTAGAACCGGCAAAGTCATAAAAGCCAAGCTCATCGAGCCATCCTCCGCCCCATACCCAGCTTCCGGTTACCGGGTAGGCAAAAGCCAGAAGAAGTGCACCAAAAAGCATAAATGCAGGCAGTTTAATACGTCCTGTAACACACCCCGAAACGATCGTTGCTGCGGTTGCCGCAAACATCGCCTGGAAAATAAAATCACTCCAGATCGTCATCTCTTCACCGTATGCCGGAGTAAGCATCCCAACAGGGTCAGACGGATCAAAACCAATCCCAAAGCCCCCAAATCCGAAGATTCCGTTAAAATCACCCGGATACATTATCTGGAAGCCGATAAAGGCATAGATGAGAATTCCGGTACAGAGAATAAATACATTTTTATAGATCACATTCACTGCATTTTTCGACTGGGTTAGCCCGCTCTCCACCGATGCAAAGCCAAGATGCATCAGCAATACCAGAAAGGCGGCAATCAAAATCCACAGATTATCAATAACGAATTTTACGTAGTCCGGAGAGGCGATAAACTCTTCCATAGTTGTATACCCTTCCTGCATGGCGGCCTCAATGGCAATTGTTTCCACCGCAACAGATTCTTCCAAAACGGGCAGTGTATCCGACTGGGCCTGGATAGCTACATACCCTGCAAGAAGAGCCATTACAAATAAAAGAATAACTGCTTTCAGCGTTTTACTCATAAAAATAGTATTTGGTTAATATTTCGAACGCCTTAAATTTCAATGTGAAATAGAATAATTGCAAAATATTTTTAATTATAATCCAAATTTTACAAAATCTTATTATACACACATAAAAAAGCGCTTTTATTTTTAATCAAAACCACTATATCAGGCTTTTCTTTTTAGGAATGGTTAACAGTATCTTTAAAAACAAGATACTTTTGAGAGGAAAACCCTTTGTTTCATTATGTAACACAACAACTAAGCAAGATTGAAATAAGCTATACGATCTCTCAGTGAATAAATAATAGTAAACTGATCCGTTTTTGGTTAAATTTTCGTTTGTAATGAATGAACTATTGATGCTTTTCTGAAAAAGAAATAACATTGGAATTCCAATCAACCGAATTAAATCATTAAGACATGAAAAAGCTCATGACAACTCTATTAACAGCGGTATTGATTTTGTTTTCCGCTGTAACAATACATGCACAGAGCGCTGCTGATATTCTGGACAGAATGATCAGTGAGTACAGCAACTCCATTTCCGGCATCGAAACCATGATGGTAATAACCAAAATGGAAGGCCTTATTGAATCCGATGAACCGGATACTACCTATTACCGGAAAGTAACGATGGATGATGGCACAGAAACGATGCAGGAAGTCAGTTCCAGTGCCGACAGCCCTTCGGCCGATTATTACAATTTCCAGCGTAATTATGACATCATCGTGGAAAATGCCACCTACGAAGGCACCGAAACCATCGATGGCAGAACGGCGCATGTACTTTTTATTGAAGATGTGTCAGCTTTTTACGGAGATATGATGGGCGGCACTCAGCCGGAGGAAGGAGAAGCTCAAAGCGGCCGTCTTTATATTGATTCCAGTGATTATGTGTTGCTAAGAATGAGTTTTGAGCTGCAGTTCGACCAGGAATTTTCCGGTTCAGTGGATATTAATATGAAGGATTACCAAAATGTTAACGGAATTCAAATGCCGTTTCTCACAGAGATGAAAATTGAAGGAATTTCCGAACAGTTTTCGGCCGAAGACCTTGCCGAAGCCCGGCAGGGACTCCGCCAGCTTCAGGAACAGATGGACAATGCCTCAGGTATGCAGCGCCGGATCATGGAGCGAACCATTCGCCCGCAGATTGAACGCTTCGAAAAAATGCTTGAAGAAGATGGAATGGCCATGAGAATGATTACTCTTGAAGTTGAGACTAATATCGATATCCCCGACTAATTCTACACGTAGAATTCCATTAAAAACCAAAGGCTGTGTAGAACTTCTGTTCTGCACAGCTTTTTTTATGACTTGTTCTGTACTATTTTACTATAACAACCATAAAACATAACTCCTGGCCACATATTGGTATGAGTTCATCCCTAAATCTTGGCAGATTCGCTGGCATCAAAGTTCAGATTCACTGGACATTTTGGCTGCTTTTTCTTTTTATTGCATTTCTTGTTTTTACTCAGGGGGGTGACTTTACAACTCTTTTCTGGCATTCCCTTTTTATCATCTGCATTTTTATCTGCGTGGTACTTCATGAATTTGGCCATGCACTTAGCGCAAGAAAATATGGAATCGGTACCCGCAGTATTACCCTGCTGCCGATCGGGGGAGTCGCCAATCTCAAGAAAATTCCAGATAATCCGAAAGAAGAGCTCATTATCGCCATTGCTGGACCGGCTGTTAATGTTGTAATTGCCCTGCTGCTAATTCCATTTGTATCGATTGATGCCTACGCAGGAATGGACCCCGAAACATTACAGGAAGAGCTGAGTACTATCACCTCCCAAAACTTTATGTTTTACCTGCTGATGGCAAACTTTGCCCTGGTTCTTTTTAATATGATCCCGGCATTCCCGATGGATGGAGGCCGGATATTTCGCTCTGTCCTGTCAATGAAAATGGGACGGGTTGAAGCTACACGGATCGCAACAGGCCTGGGAAAATTCCTGGCTCTCCTCTTTTTCCTTTACGGACTATTTTTCAGTATCATTCTTGTAGTTATACCAGTATTTGTTTGGTTTGGCGCTCACTCGGAAAACATCATGATTCAGCAGTTTGACCTGATGGATGGCTACACCATACGTGATGCAATGATCACCCAGTATTCCACCCTCCGCCCCGATGAACCTTTACAGAAAGCGGTAGAGCGAATCCTCGCCACTACAGAACAAGATTTTATCGTATCTGACGATTATCAGATACATGGAATCATATATATGGCTGATCTGGCCGAAGCCCTCAAGAAAACCGGTAAAGAAACACCTGTCCGCCGGATCATGGATACCGATTTTGTTATTCTGCATCCTCACGAACCTCTCCATTCAGCCTATCGAAAACTCAGACGGGACAACCGTAATTTTTTCCCGGTAATGGAAAACGGGAAACTGGTCGGTGTGATGGATCTTAACAATATTAACGAATTTCTCACCTTTCGATCGGCATTCGATTATTGAACGGGGAAAAAGGAATATCATCACCCCTGAAACTTTTTAGAAGCCTCTACTGCAAGCCGGTCAGCACGATCATTCAGCTCATCACCGGAGTGGCCCTTTACTTTTATCCATTCAACACGATGTTTCTCTGCCTGCTGAAGCATTTTCTGCCACAGCTCTTTGTTCTCCACGGGTTTTTTATCGGCTTTTTTCCAGTCCCGCTTTTGCCAGCCATCAATCCATCTTTTATTGAATGCATTAATAATAAGAGCGCTGTCACTGTGGATTTTTACATGACAGGGGCGTTTCAGTGCTTTCAGGCCCTCAATCACAGCTTGCATCTCCATACGGTTATTTGTGGTGTGATGTTCACCACCGCTCAGCTCTTTTTTCTTGTTTTTGTGGATCAGCAATGCCCCCCATCCTCCCGGGCCGGGATTTCCGCTGCACGCACCATCGGTGTATAGAATTACAACCGGAAGCTTATCAGACATATCTATCGGTAATTTTTCGGAGCGACTCTTTTACATCTGCGGCTTTTTGGGAAACCTGTTCCATCCATCCGGTTTCATCACCACCGGCGTAAATGATCGATCTGGATGAGCTTATGACTGGGATTCCTTTATGATGTTGTGTAATCCGGGCAAGTTCATCAACTGACCCGCCCTGCGCTCCGATTCCGGGAATGAGCAGATGGGCTTCCGGGAAAGCTCCCATCACAGAAGCAGCCGATTCACCCTGTGTGGCTCCTACCACCATTCCGAGATGAGTCTTGCTTTTGGCCTGTTTTTTAGCAATTTCTTCGGCAATATATTCACCAAGACTCATCCGCCCTTCAAACCGGCGCTGTAAAAAGTCGCCCGCACCTCTGTTTGATGTCATTGTGAGAATAAAAATTCCTTTGCCAGGATCGTCGAGGAAAGGGTCAAGGGTGTCGAGCCCCATCAGCGGATTAAGGGTGACTGCATCCGCATTGAGCTTATCAAAAAGAGCTTTTCGATATTGTGCCGCTGTATTTCCGATGTCTCCGCGTTTTGCATCGATGATCAGAACCCGGTTCGAAGGTACCATCTCAACCACCTGCTCGAGTACAGACCACCCTTCACTTCCCATCGCTTCGAAAAAGGCCGTATTGGGTTTGAATGCGCAGGCATGAGGTTTTACAGCTTCAATCACCCTCCGGCAGAACTCCAGCACCTGGCGGGGTGGTTCAGGGAAAGCATCTTTCAGCGGCCGCGGAATCCGTTCCGGGACCGGATCAAGGCCCACGCATAAAACAGAGTTGGCTGATGAAACGGACTTCCTTAACTTTTCAGTAAAATTCATAAAAACTGGTGGCTCCTTACTTTTGCAACAAAAAATATTAAAGTCAAAGATAAGGCCTTCACCGCTGCATTAACATTTTTTATTCAAAATTTAACGGATTGATATGAGCTGGTTTGAGGAGTGGTTTGACAGCCCTTTATACGAAAAATTATACGCCAACCGAAATGAAAAAGAAGCCGCACAACTTGCCGGCTTGATTGAGGAAGCAATTCCCAAAGAGAACTATCCGAAGATACTTGACCTCGGCTGTGGCAGAGGACGCCATTCTATCACCCTGGCCGAACGGGGATATCGTGTGACAGGTGTGGACCTCTCGGAGGAAGCGATCAGAAAGGCCAAAAAACGGGCATCCGAGAAAAATCTTAAAAATGTTGAATTCTTAACCGGAGATATGCGTGAACCGTTAGACGGAACCTTCGATGCAATCCTGAACCTGTTCACTACCTTCGGATACTTTCTGGATGATGATGAAAACAAGAGCGTACTGAAAAGCGCAAGGCAGATGCTCCGCCCGGAAGGGATCTTTGTAATCGATTTCCTGAACGCTGCACAGATAAAAAGAGAGATAATACCCGAAGATTGCGGCTCATTTAAAGAGATCGACTTTCAGATCCGTCGTTACATAAAAGATGAAATGGTTTTCAAAGATATCACTTTTAAAAACCCATCACCGGATGAACCGGTACATTACCAGGAACGAGTGAAACTTTATGACCTGAACTGGTTCAAAGATAGCCTGGATGAGTGTGGTTTCTCAATCGAAAATATTTACGGGGATTATACCGGAAAACCTTTTAATGCAGAGAAGAGCTCACGCCTGATTATGATCAGCCGTAGGAATTAGTGTGGCAGGTTGAAGGTTTGTCAGGCAGAATTTTAAAACCAGTGATGTAAAACATTAAATCGTTAAATCGTTAATTCGCATATTAACTATTTCATGAATCACAAATTGGTATGATATTCGAATTTTGAAATACAACGACCCAACGATATCCAATCACGGCATTGTCGTTAATAGTCAATTGGCATATTCACAATTCACAATTCGACATTCATCATTCGACATTCGACATTCGACATTCGACATTCGATATTCGATATTCGATATTCGCCATTCGATATTCGCCATTCATCATTCAAACCGTGAATCGCCCCGTTCTATGGTTGGAGCCGGAATAACTTGCATCCCATAAAGGCGTTCCGGGGCAAGTTCGCGGGCATTCACTACATCGTGGATGTAAATTTCTTTCACCTGATCGGGAAAAGCGTATTGGATCAGGTTGAAAACTTCCGGGTCTGCTTCACCGGAATCGCCAATCAGGATAAAATCCCGGTGAGGAAAGTGCTCAAATATCTCAGTAATCTGACGCACTTTCTGGTCAAGTGTCACATCTTCGTTTAGCACCAAATCGCTCAAATCGCGCCAGGTATTGAGACTCAAAAAGTTTTTGGTGACGCTCTTCATGTGAAAGGTACCTTTAGGGAATCCCGCGTCATCACCAAAGAGAAAACCTGATAAAGTTCGAAAAAGCTGCCAGGGCGATCCCGAGACGTAGTGAAAAAATACATCATCCCCAAAATTTTGGTACATCTCTGCCATACCGGGTGAAGGTGAAAATTCTTTAAAAAAGGTGTTTCTCACCACAATACCGGCCCCGGCAGGTATTTCGGTGATTTTCACAGTATCATCCACATCAGAAATTACGGAAGTGCCATAAGGAGAAACCGGTTTGATATACCCCTCTCCGGTATGATCCGGAGAAACTGCACGGACTTTAAGCCAGCCATTTTCGGGATTTTGTGCAGCCGTTATCTCTTCCATCCGATCTTCTGACAATCGTATTTCCCCTTCAACAACACCGTTGAGATCGGTTCTCAGCACTTCCCCGTATTCGTCTGTGAGTACAAAAATCTCATTCTGGGGATCGTTTACAAATGAAAAGAGAACCGTTTCTCGCGATTCACTGTCGACCACAAAATCCTGAATTCTCATGTTTGCACGCGCAGTTTCTTCATCAGACAGGTCCCACGACCGGCGAATTAGACTGGTAACAAGCCGCTGGATAGATGGCCGGTATTCATAGACATATAGACGCATCGGAACCACCCACTCCTCCCCGTCCTGATAAGCATACGAATTGTAGAACATCACATGTTCATCATCCCGGAACAGGTTTTCTAAAAATGATATTCCGGCAAGGATCAATATCAAAACAAGACTGACTGAACTTTTTGTGAATACCGCCATTTTTGAATCCGGGCTTTTTCAGGAGTCTATTTACATGCATCTGAAAAATACTCTCAATTCAGAATATAATAAGATAAAAGAAAGCTTTTCAAAAATCCCTGTTACGGTTATCCGTAATGTGATTTACAACCTCGGTTTTTAACGCTTCAATAGAATTTCCAACCGGATCGGGCTTGAATGAGGTCATGCATAACCTTTTCAGAAACGGGCACCCGGATTGTGTCAAAACCTCATCTCAAGCCGAACCATATAACCAAAACTCTCTCTCACCCCCATTGGATGGGTTTGGTAATGATTATTCAGAAGATTTTTCAGCAGCAGAGCAGCACGCAAGCGCTGTTGCCAAAACCATTTGGATACGCGTGCATCCAGATTGATCATCTGTGGCGATGTGCTGCTGAACCGATAATACGAATAGGTATATTGCACGTGAAATGAGCGGTTCAGCCTGCCATCAAGGTTTTCAAATTCACTCCAGTCTCTTTCGGGCATAAATTCTGCGTTTATCCCCAGTTTAATATCGTGATAAGGCTTGAAAGAGGCCGAATACTGGATATGATATGCGGGAAGCATTTCCTGATATTGACGGTATTCTTCACTCCCCTCGAGAGTTCTGTTCAGATTTACATCCATCCGCTGGGCCAGCCTGTCGTTCCAGGTGTGAGAAAGGGTGATACCCGCACGCAGATGTGTTCCGCTTTCACGATGAATTGTGTATATACCGGGCTCTGTGTTGAAGGAACGGTTGTAATGCGGATACTGGGCAGGAATATTCAGAGACAAGTGCTGAACCAAACTTACGTTGGCTTCCAGGTTGATGTCGGGGGTGAGATTGAAATAGTGGTGGTTTGAAAATGACCGTAGACGGTTATTTTCAATTTCCGGTGGGAGAATGGACAAAATCCCAAGGTTCATGTAGAGATCGTAACCACTTCCTGACCATGCATCCACTGGGTTTGAAGTTTGTGGATAGAGTTCTTCATGGCTCACTTTAATTCTTGTATTCCAGCCTGGTGATAGATAAGCATGAATAAATGCAGACGACTGGACCACGGGGCTGGCATCTTCTTTAGTTTGTACGACTGCCGTTGTCCCAAACCGGACATCCTCTGAAATCCGAATTTCAGGTTTAAAGAAGAATGATAAAATGGAAAGATCTTCTCGATCCATTCCGCGTGCCTCTGTTTCAATCCATTCTGTTTCCGCCCCGGTATCAATAGCAAATATTCTTCCCTGGTGGTAAAATGATCCCCTGAAAATCTGTTTGGTTTGTGCCCACCCGAAGCTGTGATCAAAACGGTTTCTTCGGTATTCCGTGGCTTTTTCCCTGAGCTGAAACAAGGTGCGGATCCCTGTTTGATCATTAAACCGGAGATTAGCCAGAGCAGAGTATTGTTCAGAAGTGAGTCCGGTTGGCACCTCTCTTGCAAGTGGCTGATAAAATAGAAATTCTTTGCTTTCCGATTGTATGCCTTGCAGGCGGATCGTTGCATATCTGCCATCATAACCTGCTTCTGCCAAACCCAGAGTTGTGGTTGCTTCCAGGTCAAGCCAGAGATTTTCTTCGGGATAGCCTCGTGTGTTGAACAACCTGGTTTGTATAAACTCATCGATATTGACATAAGAGTTGTATCGCAAGACGCCTTTCGCATACCAGTTTCCCAGGCTAACAGAAAGTCCGCCATCTACCCAGGGGCCAAAGCGTTCTACGTTGGGTGAAACGCTCTCAGGATCAAATGCCCAGGGACCCGGCTCACCGCTGTTGTGGCCTATCTGGCCGGATCCAAAAATGGAAATTCCTCTTTTTAGCGGTTCCGAATGAATCTGCATTAATCCGGAATGGTAGACCACACCCTCATGAACTCCAGATGCCTGGTGAACTTCTCTATTTTTAACTCTTAAATAAGATACCGGGAATAACTGTGAATAGGTTATTCCAAAAAAGGTGGGGTCAAACGGAATATCGTTCAGCATAAAAGTTGGCTGAGGGCCGTAAAACCCATAATTCCCCGAATGAATCATGACCGACATCCGCTCGATGGAAGAGTAATTCCAGCCTGTTTGCCAGAAGTAATCTTCGGTTCCCATAATATAAGAAGCATGTACGGAGTCACTTTCTGATGGTACAAGTTCGGAAAGGGCCTGTCCTGATACAGGTTTATGAAAAACGATAAACAAAATGAAAAACAGGACTCTCTTTATTAGCTTCATTTGAGAAATCTTCTGAGCCAGGCAGGTGTTTCGAGTTTTGCGCTCAGCCCTGCAGAACCGTACCATGCAGAAAACGGGATATTAAAAATGGTTCTGTTGTAGGCTCCGGATATATAAAAAGCTGTGTGGCGGCTCATTTCAAACTGGATGCGGAGCTGTACTTCATAGGAAATTTCACTCTCTTCTCGGCTGAAGCGGTATTCATTGTCATAAATCTTATCCTTATCGTGCAGATTAAACGTATTGCCGATCCGAATGCCCGGAATAACGGACACATGTTCTGATGTTCGGTATTTGTAATTCCATCCTGCAAACAGGTAGTGAGAATGAAATCCGGAATTTTCGAACTCATACTCATCAAAGCGAACATACCGAATCCCCAGTTCCAGATTACCGGTATAATAGGGCAGATTTACCTCAAACCCGATACCCGGCAACGCATTCCAACTATCATAGATAGTGGTACCGGACATAAGCCGGTGGCCGGTTACCGTTAACTGAAGCTCATCATACACATCCTGTGCAGAGAGCTCCTGTTCCGGAACCAGAAATAAAACAAGAATAATCGGACAAAATAATTTCTTCATACAGCGATCTGAAAATAACTTCAGACAATATGATCATAATGAATTTAAAATGAGAACCTTATTCGGGGGATTAGACACAAAAAAACCTGTCAGGTTTCAGGAATCTGACAGGTTTTTAAAAAAGCTTCTCTGATCGATGATTATTTTATGAGCGTCAGCTTACGGGAAAGCACGGTATTGCCTGCCTGAAGACGGTAAATATAAACGCCGCTCGAAAGATTGGCACCATCAAAATTTACGCTGTGCACGCCGGCTTCAACCGCACCTTCTACGAGAGTGGCCACTTCCCGGCCGAGCATGTCGTACACCACAAGCTGAACATCCGTTTGCTGCGGCAATTCGTATTTAATTTGTGTGGTGGGATTGAAGGGGTTCGGGTAGTTTTGGTTCAAAGCTACCTCCCGGGGCATTTCGCTCTGTGAATCACGCGGCTGCGAGGAGATCATAAACCGGGAACCCGATTCAGCCACAGCATTTTGCGGCTCCATCACACCACAGGAGAGCTCAAAACTGTTTGACTTGGCTGCTGCCTGATTGCTTGTAAATTCATACTTGAAATTTTCATCAATGCGGATGCTCTTATCGTTGTACCGGTCGATGAAATAGAGATCGCTTCCGAATGAGACATTAAAATCGGTTGCGGAAACTGTGAAGGTGCCCGGCCGTGTAGATTCAAAACCCACAGGGATTTCAAAATCCTCAGACGGTGTGGGGAAGTGCCCGATTGTAAACATCTCCCCGTTTTCTTTTTGTGAGCCGAACATCGCATATTGGGTAGAAAGAGGTGTTAAAGCAGGAGCATCTCCCCGCGTTTTATTGAAATCACCGTCATGCGAGAATTCGAGCCACATGTAATTGTAGAGTGATTCACCCTGGACTTCGAGGCGGAGGGTATTCGTGACAGCCTCTTTGCCGTAGAACTCTCCTCCGGTTGTAACAATATCCTCACGATTTGAAAAGTCTACACTTGATGTCTGAGCACTCTTTTGAACAAAGAAGCCCTGGAAGGGTGCGATGGCATTATCTATGATTTCTGAGGCACCACTCCCATTGCTGACACGCCAGCTTCCGTACGTCTCGGAATCATCAAGATTATCATCTACTATACCACCCGTGTTATTACGGTCCCAGATATATACAAAATTTTCGATGCCACTTGAATTTGACAACATACTCGGGATATCAATTGGCTCCTTATAAGGATTCCCCAGCAGAATCCAGCCATCATCATCACCCTCACTTGAAGTGAAGTCGAGCTGATCGGTCGGGTGTTCTGAACCTGTGAGGGATAAAAGTTTGGTTCCAAATACGGGATCTGCCACACTAAAATCATCAGCAAAAACTGACATGATAAAACCTTCTCCTGGTGTCAGGTTCGAATTGATATCATTCAGATCAGCATTGAATTCCTGCCAGCTTCCGACTGAACTTGTACCTCCCTGTGTCCATGTAAAAATATTGGGCTGGTCAGATTCCGGATGGTCAGATCCCGGAGCCCCTTGCGTCCAGAGAGGTGCAAGAAATTCTCCAAATGTTGATCCTGCAATAGGGTTGGATAGCATACGGAAGCACTCGTCGCCGGTGAGGGTGGTTTCGTCGGGAATGACATCTGCAGTTAAACTGATCATAAAAAGATCATTGGCAACATTGTATGAATCGAAACCATCTCCTTCACCTGCCCAGCCGTAATCAGAATTTCCCACATCGTAAACTCCAGTTCCATGAATAA
>SLGL01000180.1 GCA_007123785.1 Balneolaceae bacterium | reverse complement strand
TGCACGTTTCCCCTATTATATGGACACTTTCGGCATGCACTCAATCCATGGCAGAGCACCAGCCATCGCAACAGGCCTTAAAGTGAGCCGGCCCGAACTGAGTGTCTGGATAATTACAGGTGACGGAGATTCTCTCTCTATCGGCGCAAACCATTTTGTACAGCTGCTCAGGCGAAATGTGAATGTTAACCTGTTGCTGTTTAACAATCAGATTTACGGACTCACAAAAGGACAATATTCCCCGACAGCACCTGAAGGCTCGGTTTCAAAATCAACCCCCTACGGTTCGATCGACCACCCATTCAATCCGCTCGCACTAAGCCTCGGAGCCGACGGAACGTTTATTGCACGAGCCATGGACCGTGATCCGCGGCATCTTCAGCAAATGTTACTCAGAACAAATCAGCATAAGGGAACCTCAATGCTGGAAATTTATCAGAACTGCATCGTTTTTAACGATGGTGCCTTTGAGCTCTTTACGGATAAAAAATCCAGGCCGCGTGAAGCGATCTATCTTGAAGATGGAAAGCCATTGATTTTCGGGAAAGAGAAAGATAAAGGAATTCGCCTTGATGGCCTTCAGCCGAAAGTGGTTTCACTAACAGATGGTACCTACAGCAAAGATGATCTTTGGATTCACGATGAGAAAGATGGAACCAAAGCGCATCTGCTTTCCCGTTTTTTCTACTAGTATAATCCTGCTGATGAGTTTCGCATGCCGAGGCCGTTTGGTGTTCTCTACGCCGTTGATCGCCCCTGTTACGATGACGGGGTCAATTCACAGGTTGAAGAAGTCGTGGAACGAAAAGGTGTCGGTGACCTGGATGAGTTACTGAAAGGCCCTGAAACCTGGATTGTTGAATAAATCCCGAATAGCTTTACCGGTAAAATATTAAGAATAACAAGCAGCAGGAATCCTGAATAGTACCTGCTGCTTTTTTTACCTGCCTCTAAACAAGCAGTATTCTTCAAAATACTGTCCTCATTAAAACTGCCTCTCTTTAAATCTCTCCCATTTTACAATCAGTCTGCGCCTGCCCGTTGGCGTTGTTAGTGGTAGAAACAGTTTGTAAAGCAAGTATATAATCAGAACAATCACAATAAAAATGAGCAGAGCATAATCCTGATACACCTCTATAAAGTTGAGCATAGGAGCACCCACTATGGAAGCTATTCCCACAATGAACGGTGCCCAAAGAGCAACAGCCATCACAAAATATATTAAAAATGTGTGCATCCGGGTTTTGAGAATTCCGGCTACCAGATAGGTTGGAAACCGAGACCCGGGAACAAACCGGGCTGCGAAAATGATCTGCATCCCCTTCATCCTGAACATATTTTCTGCGCTTTCAACATCTTCTTTTTTAATAAACCATTTAAACGGAGCCCAGTCCAGTACGGGCTTTCCAATCCACCGGCCGATCAGGTAAATACTTACATCGGAAATCAATATCCCGACAAAACATGCCAATACAACATGCCAGTAACCCAGTAATCCACTTGCAACAATGAGCCCGCCGCTGATACTTGCAAAATCTTCTCCAAAAATGGTAAAAATGGCAAACAATGAAAGTATCAATACAAGTGACCAGCCGGATAATGAACGCATTTCATCCGGGTCATATGGTTTTTCGGAAAGACGAATTCGTTCTTGGGTTGCATCAGCTCTCCCTGGAAGTTCGTCTGCGGAAGCCTTTGAAGTAAAATCAATAATCAAATCTTTCCAAAGCTGCGGTTTTCCGCTTATATCTCTGTGACTGGCATAAGGCATTTCCAAGAAACTTTGAGGTATCAATCTGTGTAGCTCTTCAGAAACCAGTGGCGAAATGTAATGATCTTCAGAAGGGTGCATAATAAGAACTGGCAACTCCAGCAGTGCGGTGTGAGGCCTCACCGTGCGCTGATCCATACTTCTGATTGTCCGTATCGTTGAAAATTGCAGCGGCTGCTGATGGAACCACCCCATATGAGGAACAGCATATTTTCCAACGGCAACAACGGGATAGAGCAATGCATAAAGCGGCCGGTTAAATGAACGGTTACCCATAAAGTGCATCTCAACCGGCCCGTACGATGAAAGAAGTATAAGACTCTTATATCTTTGGTTGTTTGAGTCCAGTTCCGCAAGCAGGTTAAAGGCAATCAGCCCCCCATAGCCGTATCCCATCAGATGTGCATTTTCTGGATTAATTTTTTGTAAAAGTTCATCTATCAAAGCCGCTCTTTCCTCCACGCTGTGGGAAATCCGGCTGCCTGACGGATCGTGAGTGGCATAAAGAGGTATGATCACATTCAGATGATCGTTCAGTTTTTTCGCAAGCGGTATCAAATCTTCCGCACTCATAAATTCGTCCGGAAGTATTACCAGTGTTTGAGCATTATCAGGCTGATCCAGGTGAAAATATTGAGCGTCTATATCTATATCACCATCCGGAGATGTTACAACCATGGAATGTTGATACTTGTTATCTATTTCTGCCGGCGGCCAGAAAATCTGAACAAGCCATGAAATCATCATGGATGACAGATAAATAACAAGAATACCTTTAAAAAAAGGAATCAGATCTGCTTTCAACTCTGTTTACTTCTAAAATTTTAGAGGTTCAAATTCTTTCTGTTCCTTGTCTACAACGGGAATAAAAATGCTTTTAACCCTATCATGTAACTTCTCTGCCAATAACTTTCTGTCATTCAAATTAATTCGTTCTTCTCCGAACTTTATCTGAACAGTAATGTTACGGTTCGAAGCCAGCCTGAACATGTGGGTATGCAGCGGAGTCCCTCCCCACCAGCATACTGAGTGATGAGCAGGAACATCTCCTGTTGTTGTTTCATACCGGATAGCTGAATAGCAAACTTCAATCTCTTCTCTGGCGGGATGTTCAAGAAGCGGCGGGCGGAATCTCAGAACACCGTTGCCCGGCGAGGTCATACCCTCCGGGAAAAGTACAACACCTTGCCTTTCATTAAGCTGTTCTGAAATTTCTTTATTTACACGTGTTAAATCCCGTTTCTTGCTTCGGTCAACAAAAATTATACCCAGTGTTCTGGCCATGAATCCCATAACCGGCCAGTCTTTAACTTCCGCTTTTGAGATAAATGTAGTATCTAATACCGATGCGTACATTGGAATATCAATATAACTAAGATGGTTACTGACCAGGAAAAATGGTGGAGAGGGAGGAGTTCCTTCAACTTCCACTTTCATGGATAGTATCCGGGCACTTGCTTTTCCCCAAAACCTCATAATTTGGTTTCTCCAGCGTTCATAATGCTTGCCGCTCATTTTTATAAACAAAAGTCCCACAGCATACATAGAGTAGGCAAGAAGTGTGCAGATAATCAGACTGATAATTTTCAACAGTGCAAATAGTTTCATCATTGGTAAAAGTTAACCGGCTCTGAGTGAGTTTGTAATCAGCGAGTTACCTAAATATATCATTAAGAGATTTATTACTCAGTAAAACCCTGCTGAACTAACCCGATTTATCTTGGTGATACATCCGGGCTAACCACTACCTTATCTGCTGTGCTAAAGCTTCAAAGATCAAGAAAATTTCGAGGGTCAAAAAAGCTTCGCAGAACAAGCGAAAAACTTAGCCTGCTTTTTCTCCGTGGCCTTTTTCGCAGAAAAGCCATTTCACAAGCATGACTTCGATAAACGCAGCGGAGAATATATGTCACAGAAAAACAGTCTCGAACGGCATGGATTCAACAGCTCCAAATCTGGCTCAAATAATTTGATTAATAAGAAAGTTTCAATTCGTAAAACATATTTAATTTGAATTATCCGGATTAAATGGTTTTTCTTAATTTAGCAATATGAATACGAAAATTGGGAATCTTATTGTTATTTTCAGTGGTTATTCCATTGCGTCCTGATCAATCCTACAACCGTTCATTCGCAACATGCTTTACAGCAAAGCTTATTTAAATTCGCCTGAAAAAGACTGGGTGGTATTTGTTCACGGTGCCGGAGGCTCTTCTTCAATTTGGTTTCGGCAGATAAAGGCCTACAGCGAGGAGTTTAATGTGCTGCTGGTTGATCTGCGTGGCCATGGCAAATCGAAGGAGATGAGCACCATGAAGAAATATTACAAGGAAAAATACACTTTCAAAACCATCGGGCGGGATGTACTTGAAGTACTGAAAGATAATGATATCAAACAGGCACATTTTGTTGGGGTATCACTTGGTACTATCATTATAAGAATAATTGCGGAGATGGAGCCTGAGCG
>SLGL01000147.1 GCA_007123785.1 Balneolaceae bacterium | reverse complement strand
CCACTTTGGCAACCCGGTTGATGTGAACCAGTTTTTCCTCAAGATTGAGGTTTGCTGCCGGGATATTATGTTTTCTTCTGATTTTTGGCATAATTCAAATAAAGTTTTTAAAATTCCAAACCACCTTCGCGGGCACCATCCGCAGCGGCTTTTACAATTCCGTGATACTTGTATCCGCTTCTGTCGAAGACAACCTGCTCTATTCCCCTGTCTTTCGCAACTTCTGCAAGTGTCTTGCCAATAACTTTGGCCGCTTCAGAAGCTGTTTTATCTTTAAGTTCTTTTTGCAGGTCAGCCGTTTTCGTAGAAACTGAAGTAATTGTAATATTCTCAAGGTCGTTTATCAATTGAAGGTAAACGTGTTTATTACTCTTGAAAATACTCAGACGCGGTTTCTCTGCACTTCCACGAATGGTAGATCGAATTCGGCGGCGAATTTTATTACGCCTTTCTGTTTTTAAACTATTTTTTCTCATTATTCAATTGCTTAGTAGTTACTTAGCGGCAGATTTACCAGCCTTTCTTCTGATGCGTTCATCGAGATACCGAATACCTTTACCTTTATATGGTTCCGGTTTTCGGAGTGAGCGAATTTTTGCCGCAACCTGTCCAACAAGTTCCTTATTAATTCCTGAAATACTCAGGATGGGATTTTTACGGCTTTTTGTATCCACTTCAATATCAATTCCATCTGGGGGCACAAAATAAATTGGATGCGAATATCCCAGGTTCAGTTCCAATACTCCGTTTGTGTAAGTAGCCCTGTAACCAACACCAATAATTTCGAGCTGTTTTTTATAGCCACTGATAACGCCTTCAACCATATTGTTGATTAAAGAGCGATAGAGACCATGGAGTGATTTGTGCTCTTTTGAATCACTGGGTCTCGATACTATAATTTCGCTGTCTTTGGTTTCAACGGTGATGTCCGGATGAATCCGTACATGACCGGTGCCTTTTTCTCCTTTTATAGTTACAATATTGTCAGCACCTATGCTGAATTCAACCTTGTCTGTTAAAGGAACGGGTAATTTGCCTATTCTCGACATAGTAATAAATCGTTTTAGTAAACTGAGCAGAGAATTTCTCCGCCAACATTTAATTTTTTGGCTTCTTTATCGGTCATCAGGCCTTTGGATGTAGAAATAATTATTATTCCGAGGCCTCCATACATTCTTGGCAAGTCTTCACTGCCTCTATATTTCCTTAACCCTGGCTTTGAAATTCGCTTCAGCTCTTTAATTACGGGTTGCCCGTATGCATCATACTTCAAAAAAAGTCGAAGCACTCCCTGTTTATTGTCATCAATGTCGATGAATTTGCTGATATAACCTTTGTCAACAAGGATTTTAGCCATCGCCCTCTTTACTTTCGAAGCGGGTATATCTACCCTTCGATGACCGGCTTGCTGAGCATTTCTGATACGGGTTAAAAAATCTGATATTGTGTCGCTGTTCATAATATTATAGCCTCTGTTTTACCAACTTGCTTTTCTTACACCCGGTATTTTTCCATCCAGAGCCAGTTCACGGAACTTGATTCTTGAAACACCGTATTTGCTTATATATCCACGAGAACGGCCAGTCAGGCTGCACCGATTTCTCACACGAGTTGGGCTGGCATCACGTGGTAATTTCTGCAGTCCTTCATAGTCGCCAGCTTCCTTCAACTGCCTGCGTTTTTCGGCATATTTATCTACCGTTCGTTTTCTTTTTTCGTTTCGGGCTATCCAGGATTTTTTAGCCATTGTTCTTCTAAAAGTTTAATTAAAAATTATTTCTTGAATGGCATTCCAAAGTGCTTAAGCAGAGCAAATGCTTCTTCATCGCTTTCGGCACTTGTTACGAAGGTAATATCCATACCATGAACAACATGTGTATTATCCACGTCAATTTCTGGAAATATTGTGTGTTCTTTAATTCCCATTGTATAATTTCCGCGACCATCAAAGCTTTTATTTGGCACACCCTGAAAATCACGTGTTCTGGGGAGTGAAAGGTTAATCAGCCTATCGAGGAATTCATACATAATTTTTTTCCTCAGGGTAACCTTGCAGCCAATTGGCACACCTTCTCTGAGTTTGAAATTAGAAATCGACTTTTTTGCTTTGGTTTTTACCGGTTGCTGGCCGGTAATCTGTCCAATGTTTTCGACAACAGTATCGAGCAATTTCGCATCGTTAATAGAATCACCGGCTCCAACATTAATTACAATCTTCTGGAGTTTCGGTACCGCCATTACATTTTCGTATTTAAACTCTTCAATCAGTTTCGGTACAACATCTTTCTTGTACTGTGTATATAATCTTGCTTCTGCCATTTATCTGATTCTTACTTGTCTATAATTTCGCCACTTTTCTTTGCATATCGCACCCAACGGCCTCCGCCTTCCTCTTCAATTCGCTTTCTGCCAATTCGGGAAGGTTCATCGGTAGTTGGATCAATAACCATCACATTCGAAATGTGAATAGAAGCTTCTCTTTTCAGACGACCTCCCTGAGGATTTTCCTGAGAAGGTTTTTCATGATGAGTTCTCATATTGATCCCTTCAACTAAAACACGTTCGTTTTTGGGATTTACCATCAGAACCCGCCCCCTGAGACTTTTGTCGTTACCGGCAACAACCAATACTTCGTCACCTTTCTTAACATGTAATTTTTTTTGCTTGTTATACTTCCTGGGCATAACGATATGATTTATAATACTTCCGGAGCCAATGAAACAATACGCATAAAATTCTTCTCTCGAAGTTCTCTGGCCACGGGGCCAAAAATACGTGTTCCTACAGGCTCGTTTTCTTTGTTAATAATTACCGCCGCGTTTTCATCAAAACGTATATAACTGCCATCGCGGCGCCGAATTTCTTTTTTAGTTCTTACAACAACAGCAAGTACCACTTCCCCTTTTTTAACATTACCACCGGGTATTGCAGCCTTCACGGAACAGGAGATTAGATCACCAATACGTGCGTATCTCCTTCTGGAATCTCCGAGCACTTTAATGCACATCACTTTCTTGGCGCCGCTGTTGTCGGCAACATTTAATATGGATTGCGTTTGAATCATGATCTAAACCTACAGATTGATCGTTATTTTGCTCTTTCTATGATATCTACCAGGCGCCATGATTTGCGCTTTGATAGTGGTCTTGTTGACATAATGAGAACGGTATCACCAGAATTGGCATCGTTGTTTTCATCGTGTGCCATGTACTTGGTGGTTTTGGTGATAAACTTTCCGTAGATAGGATGTTTAATCTGCCTGTCTACAGCAACCGTAATGCTTTTGTCCATTCGGTCGCTTACCACTTTTCCGGTCCGTGTTCTTCGTTGTGATCGTTGTGCATGAGCCATATGTTTATTCAGCACTTAATTTTTCATTAATAATCGTTTTTAACCGGGCTATTTCCCGACGTGTATTTCTTATTCTTGCAGAATTTTCAATTTGCCCTGCAATGGCTTTGTTGAAGTGGAAGTCCATGAGTGCTTCCTTTTCATCTTTCAGCCTGGCATTCAGTTCAGTAAGCGATAAATCGCGTAATTCATGTGGTTTCATACTCTGTTCGCTGATTTTTTAACCGCTGTTAATATCTCGCCGTTTTACAAATTTAGTTTTAATGGGTAGTTTATGGGATGCCCTTCTCATCGCTTCCTTTGCTTTATCCTCACTCACCCCGGCAATTTCAAAAAGTATTCTGCCAGGTTTCACTACAGCTATAAAATGATCGAGTGCTCCTTTACCTTTCCCCATTCTGGTTTCAGCAGGTTTTTTTGTCATCGGTCGGTCGGGAAAAATTCTGATAAAAGTTTTTCCTTCCCTCTGAAGAGACCGTGCAATTGCTACCCTGCACGCTTCAATCTGTCGTGAAGTAATAAATTTGGGTTCAAGGGCTTTCAGTCCAAAACTTCCAAAAGCCAGTGTGTGGCCGCGTTGCGCATTTCCTTTCAGCTTATCTCTGTGAACGCGGCGCCTGTGAATTCTTTTCGGTTCTAACATCGTTCAGTCATTCTATTGGTTACGGGTTCGTCTTTTTCTGCGGGATGATTTTCTGTCTCCGCGGCTCGACCGTTTTCTTCCGCCAGATTCGTCTTCCTGCTTGGTCTGTGCACCCGGTGCGAGATCAACATCACCTATAATTTCACCTTTAAAGATCCAAACCGACACCCCAATAGATCCGTAGATCGTGTTGGCTGTTGTTTTTGAATAATCAATATCAGCACGGAGTGTATGAAGCGGGACTCTTCCCTCTTTAT
>SLGL01000151.1 GCA_007123785.1 Balneolaceae bacterium | reverse complement strand
TACCATGAAGTTCTGGACTGGTTTGCAGGCGGTAATATGCTCGAAATTCCAGAACTGATCAGCAATGATGAGTATAAAAAAAGGCTGAAGCAAATTTCTGGCCTCAAAAAGATCACTCAAAAATATGCAAAAGATGAACCGGATGATCTGTTTGCTATGATGGACCTGGTAATTGAGGGGCTACACCAACATTCAAAAATCGGTAAAGACGATATTGATGACACCCGCACTTATACCGATATGCTGGGAAGCATGCTGGGCGGAATGACCGGTTTCGATGACGATGATTTTACTGATGAGATTTAATTTTGGGCCCAATTGCTATGTCAAAGATAAAAAAACGGCTTATTCAATCCATATTGATTGATATTTTGTGGTTTGAGATGGAATTAATACTACATCCGATAATAACAGAAAATATAAAAAATTGAGTGTCAATATGTTGAACTAAGATTCTCTAAATTTATATTCGAATCGAAAAAGGATAACATTCCCTTATGAAAAGCGAACATTTTACCGGTTATAAATATTTGCAAGTTTGATGACATTTCCCTCATTATCAAAAATTTCCAGATCATACCGGATGTTAATACTAGTGCCTGTTGGTGCATAGTAATAGAGATACCAACCTGCCGCCTCAGATGTACCAATGCAACCGTTAGAATATGCTTTGCCCAAGGTTTCGATGTTTGTAGTAGGGTGTATAAGCTGCCCGTGGCGTACACCATTGATTTCAGTTTCAATCCAAGGGATATTGGGCAGCCCGGTCACCACTCCATCATCACGCCGGGTTACACGATAGATTTGATTGTTGACTGGATTGATGAAATCAGGATTTTTTACATGCCGAACAATAATTCCTTCTCCGGTATGTGTTCGTAAATCAGTAACCCTCCCAGACATCGCAAGATACCTGCTCTCATTTCGGCCAACGCGAACCAAAAATTCATAAATCAGACTGTCTGCCTGTATAACCCTAAGTTTAAATTCAGGTATATTTAGATCCAGGTAAGTCTGTTTGAAAACCCTGTTCAGACTATCAGTTGTTACAGAATCGGGTATGACCAGAAATTGCCCCGGTATAAATATAGGCAGTATTTTAGGGTCGAGACTGATTATTCCCCGCTCCTTTAAGCGGTAATAATCCGATGCGGCGAGCGAATCTATAACCCAGGGATTATTCCTGATTATATGATGTTCTGTAATCGGGTAACTTAGCATAGAATTATATTGATGAACGATGTCTTCCATCACTTTAAAATATTCACCGATTTTAACCGTATTTTCGAAATTGTATATAAGATGAGAACTGCTTGTCGATATACCGGCAGGAGGACTCACATAAGGAATGAAACTATCCTTGTTGCTGAAGTGTAACAAAAAGAGCATAGCAGTGCTCATCACTATGAACGATATGTTTCGGACTGCTACCATTAATAATACAATTTGGGTTCCAAATGATTTATTTTATATGAATTCGATATATGAAACTGACAAAATGAAATTCACCTGCATGGGTGTCGCTAATGCTTTGATTCCCTCCTTGATAAGGAGGCTTCAGGGTGGTTGCTACACTCGAAGATTTTATATCGAACTCACGTTATTTAATAAGTTCTTATGTGCAATCTACCAAATTTTTTGTTTTGTTAACCTGATAGTTTCTACTAATGAGCATAGTTTCGATAGCCTACAGATTTTGTAAGGAAAAATCGTACATCATCGGCTTTGCTAGTGTTATGTCAAAGATAAAATGTTGGGTAAGTCATCAGACGAGTTTTTCAATAAATAAACCAATGAAGATAATTGGGATGGTCCCGGATCGACTCGTCTGGTGACTCTCCTACACTTCTACAGGTGAAACGGCTCTAACCCGAATATCTCACAGTAAAGATGTTAAACAAAGTGTAAATTGTTGATATATAAAACTTTAATATTCAAATAACGGATATTTATATAAAACATCCAGTTTTCTGCGAGATTTTCCCTTCAGCTTTTGAATCTAAAATAGCTCTCCTTCGAATAAAGCTAAGGAGAGCAAGCGTGCAATAATTCTATGCCTGCCCTATGAAGCTTTCCTGATCCTCGAAGTTTTAACGTAGTGGATAGCATAGTAGGACCTTTCTGAGAAAAATATCTCTTTGTGAGGTATCCGAGCTAACGGGGTAAAATTCAAGCGATTTTGATAACCATATTTTGACAGTTCAGCAAACAGTTAATAAAGGCAGAGGATTAAGTTCAATATACCTTCTTCATTCACAATCAGGTGCACTCGTTAACGAGTTCTGAACCGTTAAGTGTTTTGTGGCTTATAAAAAATTACTCTTCCACCACAACTATATATTCCGCCCGGCCCCGGGGATACAAATCTATAATGACATTTCCGGCCGGCCAGCCTTTTATTTTCTGACCTACGACAAGATCATCAGCGTTGAGTTTTGCCAGAGTATGATCTTCCAGCTGTTTAAAGAACCGAGAGTTATCGGTGATACCGAGCCATACAAAGTCAGCATCCGGGCCTGCATAGTTTGGCCACGATTCTGCAATAACTTTAATCCAGTACCGGTAATTATTTTCACCTTTTTCGATCTCTGTAATTTCACCAGCCACTAAAGGCAGCTCTCCATCCGGATCAAAAGAATCGTTTACATTACAGCCTGCAGAGATCATTAAAAATACTATGATGATTTTTTTCAAATTCAGGAGTGTACGCATAAACTTTGATTTGAATTTAATGTGTGACCATATTGCCAATATCCCGTTTTACACCGGTGATACGGCTAAATGCATGTTGGTCTCTAATTTTTAACCTTTCTGAACCATAGTCATTATTGGATCTACATTAAATATAATTAGGGCATTCGAATAAAATAAATCATTGTATGGCACCTGTTTAATTATACAGAGCGCTTTACTGCTAAAGAAATTGCAATAAGTTTTCGTAAACCGTATATTTCCATTCTATGTAAATTCCGAATAAAGCCGGAACAGAAATAATCAACACCACAAGACCATGAAGAAAGGAATTCATCCCGATTACAACGAAATTACAGTACTTTTGAGCGACGGAACGGAGATCAAGACCCGCAGCACCATGAACGTGAAAGACGGGATCTATAAGAGTGAGGTGGATTCAAAAAACCATCCGTTTTACAATAAGAATCAGAAGATTCAGAAGAAAGCCGGCCGTATCGACCGCTTCAACAAGCGATACAAGAAGAAGTAAGACAATCTACTTCCCGAAATCTTTTTAAAGGATGCAGTGATTTTCACTGTATCCTTTTTTTGTTTAAAGTAATGGAAACCGGGAACGTAAATTCCGGGATGGTCGGATGGGACAGGAAAAAAAGTTCTTCCGTTAATAAGTCAATTCTGAATGGGCGAAGGCCTGCTCATCGTCCCGGTGAGGCTTACGCCCTTTCAGTTGTTTTGGCTCACTCATTAACCATTCGTGTTTCATAATTCCAACAATGAAACATATAATTTGTAGCATCTACTTATGATCGTTTAAGAGCAATTGAGACCTATTTGCTAACTTTTGCGGAAGTTGAGGTAACACTCAACCGTACTGAAGGTACCACCCGGGAGTTCTGTTTGAAATTGCCACCGACGACCCCGGATAAAAATCTGTGGCGGAGGATGATAAGGGGGTGTACAAAACCCTGTTTTTACAGCCCTTGCTGGAATGCAGGCGTGATATAATTGAAAAACGGCTTCAGCCGGTGGTGATCTGAGAGAGATACGGCTAAAAGAATGGTGAATTCTATTGTTATGTCAACGGGCTCCCTGTGCTGATGGGTTTTTACCCGACACTATGTTTCGGTCGATGGTTTCGGTTTCCAGAAAAGAAAACCTGCCATCAGCACAAAAATGCCGTTGCGGATCACCATCTGCCATCCCATTTCACTGCCCAGAATGGCACCGATGAATGAGGAGCTGTCCAGGTCTCCGAAGCATCCGCAGTCCACTTCAAGGCCGGTGCTGAGACCCCAGATTGCAAAAATAAAGAAGCTCAGGTAGATCAGCCCGGTTGCAGGAAGTATAACAATGTCCAGCCGCGGAATCATCAGAAGGGCACCCACAACGATTTCAACCCAGGGAAGGTAGTCGATAATCAAAGATTTTATAGCGATTGGCAGCCAGGGAATATATGCTACGGATTCAAACAAGGTTGTGTTGTCCTGCACTTTTAAAATCCCTGCAAAAACCAGCATTCCGCCCAAAAGAAAGCGAAATAGGAAACGGACCGAAGTAAGAATGTTTTGCTTGTTCATAGCCTGCATTATTCACAAAAAATGGTTGATTGGTTTTATTATTCTATCCAACAGAAAGATACTTTAAACTAAAATTAATATTTAATTCAACGTATTGTCAGACTTCGAAATTTACTTGTGGGCTGCGTTGTCTCAGAAATAGTTTACTCAACGTACTCAGGTACGTTTCCGCAACTATTTCTGAGACGCCTTGCCCACAACCAATTTTCTTGGTGAATAAAGAAGGATAGATGAAAAATTCGAATATAAACAGCAATTATTTTGAGGGATTGCTTGAAATAACCATCAGATTTGGATTTTCCTGCAAGTCACTTTGAACTTTCTTCAACCCATTTCACAGCGTGGCGCATCAGTTCATTGGCCGTTTCGAGATGCAGTTTATCTTTGATATTGGCCCGGTGCGATTCCACAGTTTTTACTGAAATATGCAGTTTTTTGCCGATTTCTTTGGTGGAAAGGCCTTTGCCCGTCAGTTCAAATACTTCGAGTTCGCGATCACTGAGCAGATCCAGCGGATTGTCGCTTTTAGCTGAATTTCCCGACGCCATTTTCATCAACATTTTGGTGCCGATTTTGTCACTGAGATAGATGTTGCCTTTCAAAATCTGATGCAGGGCTGATATGAGAATATCTGTTGCTTCCAGTTTCATCAGGTAGCCTTTCGCACCCGCGCGGAGGGCCCGTTCGGCGTAGAGCTCTTCGTCGTGGCGAGATACAACCAGAACCTTGAGCTCCGGAAGCTGGTGGAGTATATTTTTGATCAGTTCAATCCCATTCATTCCCGGTAATGAAATATCCACCACAGCGGCATCGGGTTTTAGCGAGATCATGTCAGACAGAGCTTTTTCGGCACTCTCGGCCTGACCACAAACTTCGAAACCCATCTCCTTATCAATAGTCATCGCCAGGCCTTTTCGCATTAGCGGGTGATCGTCAACAATATATATTTTTTTATTTGCAGCCATAATTCTGTTTGGTTTGATGGAAAATAACCCAAGAAATATCAATCAACAATTTTATATGCCGATCCTACTTTCAGCAGTGTTACAACGATGGCAGCACCACCCATTCCACTGGTGCTGATTTCCAGATTGGCACCGATCAGCCGGGAACGAAACTGCATAATGCGTACCCCCAGCCCTTTTTGTTTGTCCCATTCTTTTGAAAACCCGGAACCATTGTCTTCTATTTTGAGCACCAATCTGGTATCGTCGGCTTCCATGCTGATATTTACTTGTGATGCGTTCCCGTGCTTCACCGCATTGCTGGTGGCTTCCTGTGCAATCCTGAACAGATGTGACAAACTGGTGGGATCGTCAAAATGGAGGTCTAAAATATTACTGAGACGGCATTCAATGCTGAACAGTTTTTCGGCATTGGATGCAAGCCGTTCGAGGGCGGCTTGCAATCCGCTCCGGTCCAGTTCTACGGGGATCAGGTTTCGCGAGAGCCCTCTGGCATACTCATCGGCTTCTTTCACCAGTTTGGTGATATCCTCAACTTCACCGGCAAGCGGATGATCCTCTTCTTTTAGTGTTTCAGCGATATTTTTGTTAATGAGTGAGATACCGGTAAGCATCTGTCCAAGCCCGTCATGCAGGTCCTGGCCGATGCGGTGGCGTTCGTGTTCACTGATTCGCAAAACTTCCTGCTCAAGCCGGCGCTGTTCGGTAATGTCGCGTATGATGCCCGTATAGAGGCGCTGTCCGTTTACATTTACTTCACTGACAGCCAGGTACATCGGGAATGTACTGCCGTCTTTTCGCCTTCCGGTAACTTCACGGCCAATGCCAATGATTTTTCGCGAGCCGGTTTTGTGATAATTTTCCAAATAATCGTCATGCTCACGCCGGTAGGGCTGGGGCATCAGCATACTTACATTTTTCCCAATCACTTCGGATGAGTTGAACTGAAAGAGGTTCTCGGCAGCTTTATTGAAAGTACGCACAGAGCCACGGTTATCTATTGTAATAATGGCATCAACAGTAGTGCGCAGAATGCTTCGGGCCCGAGCTTCGCTCTCGCGGAGTTTCTGTTCAATCAGAAATTGTCCCTCTTTATTTCGTGCAAGTTTTTCTGCAAAAGAAAGACGAACATCCAGCCGCTGTTCATCAAACAACGATTCTACCATATACTGATCAATATCAGCATCAAGCAGACGGTATAAAAATTCTACTTCATCGTCACGGATCACGGAATAGATGGTGTATTTTCGTCCGTGTTCCTTTGCTCGTATCTGTCTGCAAAAATGGATCGCATCTTCGGAGTAATCACTGAGAATGATCAGGGAAAAGTTTTTTTCATCCAGAAGGTTCAGAGCGTCTTCACTGGGCTTGGTCACCACAAAAAAGTGGTTTCGTTTGCGAAGGGCTTCTGTTAAAATTCGCTTTGATTCATCGTTGTAACCGGTAATCAGCGTATTCATTTACAGAATATTATCATTTTTGTCTATTTAGCCCGGATATCTCACCAAGAGATTTTTCCATCAGCAAGGCGAAATTAAAATGGCACGGGAAATTTACCTGAGAACGTTGAGGAAGTTTTTTCTGACTGTGATATGTTTGGGTTAGCGGTTAATCTAATAAATCTGAAACTTATAAATTGCAAATAGTTGCTAGCGGGAATGTCAGTTTTACTAAGTCAGGGCAAGGATATGCGTCCATCTTTCCATTCAATTTCCGTGGGTGTTTTTTCCGAATAACCGGCTTTATTGCGCACCCATTTTCCGTTTTGCAGAATCCGTGTGAATCCACGTTCAAGGGGAGTTTTAGGGTTCATCTCTTCAAGTGCAGATATTTTCTGCTGAAGATCTGTAGACTTTGCGCTTAGTGCGCGCTCAAAACGGTTCCGAAGCCGTTCATTCAGCGAAGCTATCTTGTTTTGATACTGCTGAACGACGGTGCCGGGATTTTTCGTTTCCAGCCTGCCTGATAGCTGCTGATGGTCTGCCCGGTTTTTAAAAATCAGTTGTGTGATTTGTGAGCGCAATTTATCTGAAAGATTCTCCACATGGGTTTTATGAAATTTCAGCTTTTCCTGAACCACAAGCAGTGCATGTGAATGGGCAAGACGGTGCACATAATCGCGGTAGTATTGAATTTTTTGCTGTATGACCTGTTCAAGGGTTGACGTGTAATCCTCGATTTGGAACCGGAGTTCATTAATATCAGGTGCAGCAATGATGACCGCCTGAGTGGGTGTGGCTGCCCTGGCATCAGCCACGAAATCACTGATACTGAAATCCACCTCATGTCCAACCGCACTGATGACAGGGATGGGGCAGTTAAAAAGTGCACGGGCAACAACTTCTTCATTAAAAGGCCATAAATCTTCCAGCGAACCGCCTCCCCGCCCGATGATGATCAGATCAACCGGATCGGGTTGAGTAGAAAAATAGTTAATGCTTTCCACCAGTTCCCCTGCTGAATTCAGTCCCTGAACAGTGGCGTGAAGCAGGTAAATCGTTGCTATCGGCCATCGTTGTTCAAATGTGGAACGAATATCCTGAAATGCTGCCCCGGTTGAAGATGTAATGACTCCGATGCGCATCGGAAACGGAGGCAGTGGTTTTTTGTGGGCGTCATCAAACAGTCCTTCGCTTTCGAGTTTTCGTTTCAGTTCTTCAAATTTTTGCTGAAGTTTTCCAACCCCTGCCTGTTGAACAAGGGTTACAATCAACTGGTAACGCCCATGAGGAGAATATACCTGCAAGTCACCGCCAAGGACTACTTGCTGCCCGTCGCGCAAATCCAGATCAAGCCGCTGGACGGTGCTTCGCCAGATTACGCAGGGGAGCTGGGCGTCATTATCTTTCACCGTAAAATAGTAATGCCCGTTCCGACTGCGATTTACATTACTGATCTCTCCCTCTACCAGGATATCCCTGAAATTTTGTTCGAGAATCTGTTTGATTTTTGCAGTCAGCTCCGAAACCGACGGCACATCGAATGCAAATGGAATTTGGTTAGCCATGCACTGAAAATCTTTGATTTGTGGATCAAATTCCACAATCATTTCACTTTACATCACCAGTGCGGTCAAAATACTGTTAATTATCATTAATATTGACTATGTATAGATAAATCGGAGAAACGAGGCAACCCCTTGGCCATAAATGGAGTACAGGCAAACAGAAGTTAGATGAAAACTCCCGATTCATAAAACGAAGGGAATTTTATCGGATGAGGTTTTCGGAAAAAGAGTCAATTAAGTTGATTGGAATGATTCCGGATCGATTTGTCCGGTGATTCTCCCATACTTTTACAGTTGACACGGTATTCGTTGTCTGTTTGATTTTAAATAAAAATATACACCGTTGCTCAGAGAAATCATTAAAGGATGCCGGAAACGGCGACGTAAAGATCAAAAAGAGCTCTACGAGTTGTTCTATGCTTACGGAATGAGCATTACTCTCCGCTATGCCGACTCGCGAAATGAAGCGGTAGATATTTTAAATGATGCATTTATGAAAGTGTTTGAAAATATCCGTCAATACGATTCCGGCCGGCCGTTTAAACCCTGGCTGAGGCAGATCATTGTAAATACGGCTATCACTCATTTTCACAAAGCCAGGAAGATGAAAAAATGGGAAAGTCTGGATGAAGCATGGCCAGAACCCATTTCTGATGAGAGGATAACAAGTGGTATTTCATACGATGACATTGTGGAGATGGTACGGAAGCTGACACCTGCTTACCGTACGGTGTTTAACCTGCATGTGATTGAAGGGTTTTCACATGAGGAAATTGCAGGACTGCTTGATATTTCGGTGGGCACGTCTAAATCGAACCTTTCTAAAGCCAAACGAAATTTGCGGGCTTTGCTGGAAAATAAATTAATCTGAATAGTTTATGTCCGAAGAAAATTACCATAACGATTCACTGGAACGCTTTTTCAGAAAGAAAGCTGAAGATTTCGACATTCCGTTCCGTAAAGAAGACTGGATGAAACTGGAAAAACAGCTCGACATCCGGGATATGAAGCGTTCTTATCGCAGGAAAATTGCATGGATTACGGCAGCCGCCATTCTCATTATTTCGATGCTGGGATATTTCACATACGAAAATCACAACAGGCTCAACGAGTTTGCTGATTTAATGGCCAGGGAAGAAGCACCTCAGACTGAGCAGCCTGAAGTGATTTCGCCCGATGCCCCGTTGCTGACAGAAGGCGATGTGGATCCAGAAAGCGACGCTCTCCCCGACCCGGAAGCAGATCAAACTCCGGCAGTGACAAAGGATGAATTAAACCTTCTTCTGGTAGAAAGTGAAGAGCAGTTTCCGCGGGATAGCAGATTGGAAGAGGCGATTCAGATGGAACATATAGAGTTCGTGGCCGATATGCTCCGCCCGATGCTGACGGAAGATGTTCAGAAAGCTGTGGATAGCAAAATGCAGTCTATATTCATGATCAGAGACAAAACAGAACCGCACGGTGATTTTTTTCTGACAGATACTTATGCGAAAGAATCTGCAGACGGGATTTACCTTATCGAAGAACTGGAAGAAGCAGCCATTGAGTCTGAGTATTCACGTTTAGCCCTGGGCCTTACCGTTTCGCCCGACCTGAGCACCGCAGGCAGACTTTCTGATTTTTATGATCCGGGGTACAAAATCGGTGTAACGGGTGAGTACCGTATCAGCAGTAACTTCTCTTTAAGTGGCGGATTTATTGCATCGAATGTTCGCTATCTGGCAGGCTCTGGCGAGTATAATCCGCCCGGCTACTGGAATGAAGGTGTTATGCCCGATGAAACCACAGCAGTTTGTCTGATTCTGGACATTCCCCTGAACCTGAAATACAACCTGTTCAATTTCGAAAGGTCTCGGATTTTTGCAACCGCAGGTTTGTCTTCATACATCATGCTCAATGAAGATTACCGGTTTCGGTATGATGAAGCCGGTTATGGTTTGGAAGAGTCCATGAGCATTCGGAACGGCTCACCCCACTGGTTCAGCAACGCCGGCTTTTCAGTTGGATATGAGTTCGATGTCCACTCAAACTGGAGTATTCGGGTCGAGCCATTTATTCGGCTGCCTGTTCGCGGAGTGGGGTGGGGTGATGTGAACCTCTATTCAATGGGCAGTTTTATTTCACTCAACTACCGGTTGTCCCGGCAGTGATGGCTGACACTTTAAAATTTTCGGCAAAGTTCAATTTAACATTCACTTAAAAAACAAATACCATGTTTTCGACAAAATCTTCTTTCACAAGAATCAAAACAGTTTTTTTCATATGTATTTCCGTATCGGTTCTTGCGCTGTTGGGGCTTGCCTCCTGTGACAGTTCAACCGACCCAGGCCATAATAACAACGAAAACGGGGAGAACGGAACGCCTGCCGCCAATGAAGTCTGGATGGAAGGGATTCAGTTTGTCCCGGCAAACAGAACCGTACAGGTAGGAACTACCGTTACCTGGATTAACCAAAGCGGAGAAATACATACGGTTACAAGCGGTTCAGACGGAGAACACGACGGACTATTCGACAGTGGTAACATACCGCCGGACGGTGAATTTGAGTACACATTCGATGAAACAGGTACCTTCGATTATTATTGTGTACCCCACCTGGATGGCGGTATGACAGGAACCATTACCGTAACCGAAGATGAACCGGATAACGATGATGATAACGGAGATGACGGGAATGGAGTCAACGGAGATGGCAACGGGTATTAATACGATTTGTTAATCTGTAAACCTGGTGAATAGCTGAACCCGGAGTCATTTTGAATATTCTTTTATCACTGATTATTTTATTGTTTTGCGGGGTGTGTGATGATGTCCGGCAGGATGTAGCATATATCACCGATAGCGGACATGTGGAGTTCACATCGAGAGTGCCGCTTCACACCTTTACAGGAAGTTCGGATCATCTGCATGGCCTGATCGATTTTGATGAAAACCTGGTCGATTTTTACCTCGACCTTAGTACATTGAAATCGGGTATTGGCCGCCGTGATCGCGATATCTACCGTACATTGAATGTGGATGATTACCCCTTCGCAGAGTTCACAGGTACTCTCAGTACTTCATTCGACCAAAACAGCAGTGAAACTCAGCAGGTTGAAGTACAGGGAGAGTTTACCATTCACGGAGTCACAAGAAATGTAACCATTCAGGGAACCATGCAAAAACAGGGAGAAGAGCTTTATCTGACTGCAGAATGGATACTGAACCTTGAAGATTACGACATCGAGCCGCCGGGAATTCTTTTTTACCGGGTGAATGAAGAGCAGGAGCTTCGGATTGAAGCCACACTGAACTCGGCACCAAAAGAGGAAATCTGAACCTTAACCAAAAATAACAACGGCCTATGAACGTCTGTAAATTTGCCAACTTCGGCTTCACGGTCTTTTTTTTGCACTTAGTACTGTTAGTTGAGAGTATGAACGCACAGCTTCCACGTGAAAGAGCTGATGCCGATCCGCCGGTTGACCGGCTCTTTTGGGCTTCATACAGTATCGGAATCAGCACGGTTGAGAGTGTATCGGCCAGAAATCTCAATTCCACAGTTAAACACACATTCGGCCTGGTGGATGGCGGTATCGATCATTTTTTCGGACTTGATGACGGTGCAAACACACGACTCGGGCTGGAATATGGATTTCACGACCGCTTTTCGATGGGTATCGGGCGGATGACGTTTAACAAACTGGTTGATATGCACGCCAAATACAACATACTGAGGCAGACGGTTTCGGGGAGTACACCGGTGGAACTGGCCGTGAAGACATCGGTGGGAATCAACACATTTCCGGGAACTGGCAGAGATTTTTCGGAGCGTCTCAACTATTTCGTATCGGTTATGATTGCCCGGAAAATGGGCAATTTCAGCCTGCAGGCGACTCCGATGTATGCTCATTTTAATCGTGTATCGGGCAATAATGAAAAGCAGCTTTTTGGGCTCGGAATTGTTGCCGGACTTGCACTGAACGACCGCTTTTCGCTGGGTGCAGAATATCTTCCGGTGATTGGCGACCGGAACCCCGGAACATACGATACAGCTGCTGTAACCTTAAACATCGATACGGGCGGGCATATTTTTCAGCTCTTTTTTACCAGTTCGCAATGGCATAACGAATCCTTTATAATGGCCAACAACCGCGACCGATTTTGGGAAGGGGAATTCCGTTTCGGCTTTAATATCCACAGAGTGTTTGGTTTTTGAGATAAAAAAACCGCTCATGCTCAATTTGAACCGTTTATCCTGCTGATGGCACTCCCGGCCACCGGTATGATCATATGGGGAGGGAAACAACAGATTCCCATCAGACGGAAAATTTCGCAGCATCTGACAGGTTGTTTTTGACACGATCGCTGAAAATGCAGGCTAAGACATTAATTGTCTAATTGATAGATTTATTCATAATAATTTTTGTAAGTACCGGGCGAAGCGATTCCTCCCGAGTTTGTTCGGGACAGGAGTGAAACGAAATCCGGTATTATCCCAATCATCGGAATTGACTCATTTCCCGAAAAACTCATCCGATGGCTCAACTCAATTAGATTACCTGTCAAACACAGGCAAAATCCAGCTTATTCTGGCTTAACGGGTGATGCGGCCATCTTTCCCACAACCGTCATCCAGGGACGGACTTTCCACTTTTTGATAAGTCCGTTCTTTATGTACGGGTCGTTTTTGGCAAAATTCTCCGCGGCTTTTGGAGAATCTCCTTCAAAAAGAAGAAAAGCGAGGTCAGCCGGTTCCTGAAGTGCCCCGCCAAGAATCAGATTGCCGTTTTTATGTGCATCCCAGGCCAATTTAAGGTGTTCATCACGGAACTCCCCGCGGCGTTCCAGGTAATCGGTGCTTAGTTCGTAGATCAGAAGATAGTGCATGTTTTGAGTTTGGAATCAGTTAAATTTCTTTTTCGAATATAATAAAACCTGGGGGTTTGTTTAGTTATCATGATTTGATGAATTGAGATCAGAAAAACCTGTCAGGTTTGAACGTTACGGAATAAATCTTAGCTGTAAAACGAGCACCAGAATCGAGTCGCTCAATTCTATCGGGCCTGATTTTCCGAATGAGTAATTGAGGTGAGTTCGCACGATTTCGTTGCCGTCATGCCGGATATAGCGGGATAATCCAAGTACGTACCGGTTGGTGTGGAAGTGTCCGGTTTCGAACGTCTGACCCGGTTTTTGGGTCATCTCATCATATCTTCCCAGAACATGCCAGTCGGCAGTGATACGATAGCCGATTTGAGTGTAAAAACCGTGAAGGTTGTATTCGCCTTCGTCGTTGAGCATCATGCCGCCATTGCTGTCTCTGGAGGTGAGCTGCATGTATTCGAACTGGCTGAAGAGGCCGTCTATCCCCAGGTTGTTGGTAATGGCTCTGAACGAGTAGGAGGTGCGGTTGATATCAAACGGGCCTGTGCCGTTCTGAACCACATCTCGCTGCTGGTTTGTGGAGAAGTGTCCGCCAAGTGTAAAGCCATCAAACATTTCAAAATCAACCCTGCCACCGTAGATTCCGCTCCCTGCATTCCGTTCGGTGATGTTTGATCCAGCGTGCTGAAACCGTCCGCTTCCATTACTTGCATGGATTCCGTACCAAAGACGTCCGTGCTGACCGTATGCCATCACCCCTATATCCCGGAACAGGTCAAAGCCCATGGTTCTGGAGAGAGTGGATGTGATCGAGGCACGGTCGTAAAATATAAGCTGAGAGGAGGGCAGCCTTCCCGTATCAAAGGATTGCCCGGGCATAATAAACTGGCCAAAGCGGATGTTAAACCACGGCTGAATGTGCGCATCGGCAAAGAAGCAGAGCAGGGTGGGGGAGCTTCCGGCAAATTCCATCCAGGTAGCTGCACTGAAAGAATCACTAATCTGGCCACGTGCAACCGTCCGCGCTCTTCTCATGCGAAACCCCTGAACGCTGGTGTCGTAAACATTGCCATTGATATCGAGTAGTTCATTCTGCTGTTCGGCTATGTACCAGGTTTGCATATAACCACCTACATCAAGGTGGATTTGTGCTTGAGACTGTGTTGAAAGCATTAAAAAAATAAACAGAACAGACAGGGTGAAAGGAGTCATTCTTTTTTTCATCTTCTTCCTGATCCTTTTGGGTTCTCCGTTTAAAAATAGTTGAGAGGAGTAAGGGAGTCTGTTTTATCCGGTTATAGTTTCACTCTGAAATCTCTCCCAGTGACTCTCATTTTTTGATAGTTCTCTATACTATAAATGTAGCTTTCAGAAATGAAGAATTGATTAAGCAGGATCAAATTCTGGAAGGGAATCCTGTATCGGTGAAAGGCTTGTTCGACTTTATAATCCGGATTTTTCACCAAAAGATTTTTTCCTCAGCGAAGCGATTCCTCCCGACTTTGACAGTTAGCCCGCATTTCTCACACTAAAATTATTTGAAAACGATATGCACCTAATTGTTATCAACTTATAATTCAATATAAACTTTTTTAAAAAAAACCCTGTCAAACGCTGCGAAATTTAACCGTGAGCTGCGTTGTCCCAAAAATGGTTTGCTCAACGTACTCAGGTACGTTTCCGCCACCATTTTCTCCCGACCGCCGTCGGGATTGCCCACAG